>DAOVVI010000349.1 GCA_030637245.1 Cyclobacteriaceae bacterium | reverse complement strand
TGTTGCCTGAGAAAAAGCTTCAGATATTCCAACAAAGGCCATGATAGCAGCCAGAACCATTAGAATTTTAAGCTTAAAGTTATTTATAATCCTCATATCCATCTGTAATTAATTTTAATTGATAAATTGTCTGTTTAAAAAGTTTTGAGAACCAAATATACATCTCTCTGGCAATAAACAGACTTTTTGGAAGGAAGGTAGCTGCTCAGGATATGCTGATAACAGTAAGAAAAATAGGTGATAAAGAAGAGATTTTTGTTGATAATGCAGATTTCATTAATTGGTAACATTAAGTCATTTCATCTTAATTTTACCAGTGAATATTTATCTTCGATGAATTTATTATTCCTCTCGACAAATGAAATTATGCCCCGATATAATGGATGATTTAACCTATTGTGTGAAGATTTCCTTTTTATGTAATAAAATAATAATTAATTGAACTTTTTTAAGGGGAAGATAAGAAGGATTTTATGCTCCCCAGGTTAAAATCAAATTAGATCTTTTGATTGCATCAATCTGATTATTGTAGCTATGATGTCTTCTTCATCCAGCGTCATATAGTTAAAAATCACATCATACGTACTATTGTCAATTTTTCCCCCTTCAAAAAATTCACGGATCATTTTCCGCTGCGTATCGATAGCTTGTATTTTTTTTCTTGCCTCCGTCAAGGAAATCATATGCATCTTACTCACATCATTGATCCTCCATTCCAATGGCGCTTGTATTTTAATATGCAATGAATCCGCGATATCTCTGGTAATGGAAACTCCACCTCTCCCCACAATGATCACATGACCTTGCTCTGCAAATGACCTGATCACCTCTCCAATAGTCTTTTTTATCTTATGATCACCAGGATAATACTTATGGGAAAGTGACATGACAATATCGCCAACCACACCACTGTCTTCTTTGTTTACGACTTCCCTTACCATGTTTGACTTGAGATTCAATTCTTTGGCCGACTCGTCAAGAATCTCCTTTCCAATCCATTGCCAACGATGTTTGGTATAATTATCCAGTTCTATTTTATTCAATGCCGAAGATAACATTCCGGCCAACCTTTTGGCGGGGCACCCATATTCTCTTGAAATAGTAACTACCGGGCCGGTTTTAATTTGTTTTTTCTTCGAAACGACCTTATCAGAATCAAATCGTTGTTTCATGTAATTTAACAGGACATTGCTCATAACTAACTCCCTTTCAATTTGTTGATGATTTATATTTCTATAACAATTTTTAAAAGATTATAAATCCATAGAATTAGGATTATTTAATATTAGTTTGTTCTTATGGAATTAAAAATTGACTAAGAAACCTTTCTATACCTGAAAATTGCCAGTGTATTGATGATTATTATAAATATAGCCATTACAATAAAATGTTTAGTAATATCAGCAAAACCGGAACCTTTCAATATTTTTATATGATTCTTTTTTTTATATTATCTGACTGGATTAAACAAAGTAATCCGCTGTGCCCATGCTGGCATATTTTCCACAGCAGTAAACAGTCCTCCAAGGAGGATAAAAATTACAAGAAAGAACCATGATATAAACATGGCTTGTTGTTGAGTCTCTGTAATGGTAGAAATTAGCAGACCCATTCCTAATACAACTAACAGATATGTTCCCGTGAAAGTAAATAATGTAACTAAACTACCAACCATTGGAATGTTGAAAACAATCTTCGCCAACACCAAACCAATACCAAATTCAATCATACCGATAATCCAAAACGGTAAAGTTTTACCTATGATAAAATGATGTTTTTTGATAGGAGTTACATTGATTTGTTCAATGGTGCCCAACTCCTTTTCTCTCACAATATTCATTGATGATAAAAATGCCCCAATCATGGTAACCAGCACCACCAAAATACCGGGAACCATAAATGCCTGGTAGTTCAGGTCAGGATTATACCAAAATGAATAACTTGTTTCTATTTGAATATAATCAGGATCCAATGCCAGGTTGCTTCTAATCCCATATTGTTTGATTAAGATCTTATTGAAATCCCGCATTATTCCTGTAGCATAACTGGAAGAAAGTCCTGCCTTTGTTCCATCAATAGCATTCACGATCAATTGAACATCTGCATTTCCAACCCTGTATAATTTTTGTTCAAAATCCTGTTCAATAATTAGGGCCAGATCGCACGTTCCTTGTTGTATTGCCTCTTTAGCATCATTGGTATTCCTGGAAAATCCTTTAATAATAAAATAGTCAGATGCATTGAACTGATTATACAACAACCTTGAAAATTGACTTTGGTCCTGATCAATGAAGTATAATTTTATGTTTTTAATCTCATAATCAACAGCAAATGAAAGTACCAAAAGCTGGATCATTGGCATAATAAAAATTATTGGCAGCATGGTTTTATTCCGAAAAATCTGGATAAACTCTTTTTGCAATATGAATCTCAAGGTTCTCATATCAAGCAAGGCGGGGTTTAAATTTCTTTATACTTAACAATATGAAAAATGCCATAAATCCCATAAGGATTAAAGTCTCTTTCCAAATCAGGGAAATTCCTACCCCTTTTAGCATGATACCTTTTATGATAATGATAAACCATTTAGCAGGAACAATATTTGAAAGAATTTGCAAGAGCACAGGCATATTTTCTACCGGAAAAAGAAAACCGGACAAAAGAATAGTGGGCAACATCAAACCCATAAGCGACACCATCAAAGCAACCTGTTGTGAGCTTGTAGCAGTAGATATAAAAATCCCTAACGAAAGCGCCGTTAAAATAAACAGCACCGTTTCTAACAATAAAAGTATTAAACTCCCATGGATGGGAACGCCAAATACAAAATAGCCTAAAATCAATACAATAACGGCATTTATGAAGGAAAGCAATAAATATGGGATCACTTTTGCAACGATAATAATAACGGGTTTCATTGGCGTAGCGAGTAATATTTCCATAGTACCCAATTCTTTTTCTTTCGTAATTGAGATGGAAGTCATCATAGCCGAAACGAGCATTAAAATGATGGCGATAAGTCCGGGAACGAATAAATAAACGCCTTTAAGCTCCTTATTATAAAACATTTCAGACTGTATATGAATGGTAAATGGAAGCTTTTTCAACCTATTTTGGCTCATTTGATAATCCGCAATAATGGCTTGTGTGTAATTCAATAGCATCGTTGCTGTATTTGGATCAGTGGCATCAACAATTATCTGGATATCAGATTTTTTTTCTTTTCCCAGCTTTTCTCCAAATCCGTTTTCAAAAATCAATACCTCTTTTACTTTTCCTTTTTTGAAAATAGTCTCGATCTCACTGTTTGTGTTCAGGTAATCATCAAGTATGAAATAGTCAGATGAGAGGATCTTGTTAATCAAGGCTGTAGAATGTTCATCCCTGGCATGGTCTAAAATTGCTATTTTGGCGTCCTTAATTTCATTGCTAATAGCGAAACCAAAAAGTAAAATCTGAATAACCGGCATACCGATCAAGATGATAAGTGTTCGCCAATCGCGAGTGATATGATGAAACTCTTTTCTTACAAAAGCAAAAAACCTGTTCATATATTTATCATGATTTGTATGCGGTTGGCCTTGCCAATTTTATAAAAACTTCGTCCATTGAATCAGCATTGAATTCTCTCTTGAGCTCTTCCGGGCTAC
>DAOVVI010000497.1 GCA_030637245.1 Cyclobacteriaceae bacterium | reverse complement strand
TGAGGGGCACAAAGTTTAGCGGATTTCTTCCCTGGGATACGACCCAATACCTTGTAGTGGATTTACCTGAAGCAATTTTTTCAAATTTAGGGCTGACTTTTTTGACACACAGGCATCTTCCAACGATCTGGGATCAGCAATACAAGTTTATAGACAATGTGGACTGGCAAATTAATGTCGATGGGTCACTGGAAAATACTTGGGTATTGCCCAATGGTATTTCATTCGGGGCTAAAGCCAGGCCTCTTGAAAAAGAAGTAAAGATGGATATTTGGCTGGCTAATGGCACAAACCAACTATTAGATAGTCTGAATACTCAGGTATGTGTGATGTTGAAAGGAGCAGATGGCTACACCCAACTTGACAATCTTAATAAAGTGTTTTGTCCAAATGCAGTAGCACTCAAATCCGCGAATTCAGACCGATGGATTATCACCTGTTGGGAAAATACCTTCAACTGTTGGGGAAATGCTGATGTACCCTGCTTTCATACCGACCCGAAATTTCCAGATTGCCAACCCGGCGATACCGTGAGGTTGAAGGGAAAAATATGGTTTTATAAAGGAAATAATATTGAAAGACAAATGTGGTGATCTCAATGAATTAACTAATCAATGCTTCACTTTTCATCTAAACCTAAATACTGATTATGCGATTACTAAACTTATTTCTCTTATCATTTACGCTCATTATTTATACTAATTGTCAAAATGAATCAAACCAGACCAAATATGATCTGGTAGTATATGGAGGTACTTCAGGTGGGATTGCTGCAGCCATTCAGGCTAAACGGATGGGAAAGTCCGTCATCTTAATTGAACCGAGCTCCAGAATGGGTGGTTTAACTACAGGAGGATTAGGACAAACCGATATCGGAAATAAGGCTGCAGTAGGAGGAATTTCCCGTGAGTTTTATGAAAGAATCAAAACGTATTACGACAATCCGGATAACTGGAAATGGCAAGAAATGGAAGAATACTTTGATGGAGGTCAAACCAGAACTAAAATTGGAGAATCAGCCATGTGGACATTTGAACCCTCCGCGGCCCTCAAAGTTTATGAAGATTTTATAAAGAGTGAGAAAATTGAATTGGTACTAAACAAAAAGCTCGATAGATCCAATGGAGTAGTGAAAATTGATGGTAAAATCATTTCCATTAAAATGCTGTCTGGAGAGGAGTATCATGGAAAAATGTTCATTGATGCAACATACGAAGGTGAGCTCATGGCGGCGGCCGGTGTTAGCTATACGGTAGGCAGAGAGCCCAATTCAACGTACAAAGAAACCATGAATGGAGTAAATACGAAATTGACAGATACTACAATGACGGGCCATCAAGCCCGCAATGCAATGAATCATAATTTTGTCGATGGGGTAAATCCTTATGTGATCAAAGGTGATCCAGCCAGTGGATTGTTGCCATGCATTAATCCTGATGGACCTGGAGAAGAAGGTGCGGGGGATCACCGCGTACAAGCCTTTTGCTTCAGAATGTGTTTGACTGACCATCCGGAAAATAGAATTCCTTTCGGGAAGCCGGATAACTACAATGAATTGGACTATGAATTGCTACTAAGAAATTATGAGGCTGGAGAGGAAGGTTTTCCATGGATTAACTCCAAAATGCCTAATCGAAAGACCGATACGAATAACCGTCTGGGATTCTCCACTGATTTTATCGGCCAAAATTATGATTATCCTGAGGCCGGCTATGAGGAAAGAGAAAGAATTAAAGAAAGGCACAGGCAATATCAAAAGGGCTTGATGTGGACCTTAGCTTATCATCCCAGAATGTCAGAACACATCAGAAAAGAAGTATCGAGATGGGGAACAAGCAAGGATGAATTCGAAAGGCAAGATGGCTGGCAGCAACAATTATACATTCGTGAGGCCAGACGAATGATTGGAGAATATGTGATGACCCAGTACAATTGCGAAGGACTGGAAGTGGTTGAAGACGTGATTGGCATGGGCGCTTATGGCATGGATTCGCACCATATCCAACGGTATGTGAGTGCTGATGGATTTGTGAAAAATGAAGGAAATGTGGAAGCTCATGTAAAGGAGCCTTATCCCATAAGTTACCGATCAATTATTCCAAAAAAAGGAGAGTGCACGAACCTTCTTGTCTCTATTTGTCTGAGCGCTTCCCACATTGCATTTGGGTCGATACGAATGGAGCCTGTGTTCATGGTACTGGGACAATCTGCTGCCACTGCAGCTTGCCTTTCCATTGATGAAAATATACGTGTTCAGGATTTAGATTATCAATTGTTGAAATCACAATTGCTGGCCGATAAACAGCAATTGACCTGGGAAGGCAATGAATAAAAATGCAGTTAATTCAAAACCTGATAGATGCCAGAATTGTCATCATCCATTAGATGAGAAGATGGAGTTCTGCCCAAGTTGCGGACAAAAAGCCTTACCGGAACATTTGACTTTCAATTACTTCATTCATGAATTTCTAAACAATTACTTCTCCTTTGATTCTAAATTTTTCAACACATTAAAAACATTAATCACCAAACCGGCATTTTTAAGTTTAGAATTTATTGAGGGCCGCAGGAT
>DAOVVI010000015.1 GCA_030637245.1 Cyclobacteriaceae bacterium | reverse complement strand
GAAAATCAAATTCCAATTGTACCCGTTACTATTCCGTACAATTGGATATTATTTCCGGATGATGGTAAGCTGCTTTTTAGCAGGAGTAAAAATATGATTATTTTCCATGAGCCTATTGACACACGTGGAATGACAAGGGATGACCTGAAAATGTTAAAAAGTAAAACCGTTTCAGTAATTAGAAGTGAACTCAAAAAGAGAAATAAATTAAACTGATTTTTTAAAAAACAATGGATTTATTTTGGAACACATGGGACAAACCGTTTAAAGTAATATACAAGTTCCTGCTTTTTGTCTTTTTTTTCTCCGTATTGATTTATGTCTTCACTTACTTTTTGGGAAGCTCATTTGTTATTAACTGGGAAATCGAGACCTCAATAGAGCCGGTAAAGACGCTATTCGAATCATACAAATTGGGGATTTTTGAATTTCCAATTAGCATTAACAATTATGTCATTTCCCAGGGATTTATTGCTTCAGAATTTCATGTAAACGAATGGCCGGCTTATATACTTTTGATATGGCTGGGAATTTTTATCAGCATTATACTAGCCTTAATTACAGATTTGTCCAGGTTCTGGTTTGTTGTCTTTGTGATAATAATAACCGTGATATTTGTTGGGTTAAAGCTTGACTACCTGGTTTTATTCAATTCCTATAAGAAAATTGGGCTTGTCATAGCCTTTGTTTTATATTTTCCAGCTCTGTATATTTTTCATTTTGTCAAAAAGGAAATCGGATTTATCCCCAGGCTATTAACGCATTTATGCGCAACAGCGATTTTTGGAATGGTTATTTTCAACTCCAGTAATGTAAATTACCCATTTCTTCATCTGGTAAATTATGGCATTTATATACCATTGATACTGACCGTACTTTTTGCATTCATAGTCGGTAATGAAATTGTTAGCGGCTTTTTACGAATCATAACTTCAGGTGGACTGGCCGGAGATAAAAACGGATTGATTCATTTCCTGGTGATCAGTATTATTTTTCTTTTAAATGCTGTTTTAGTATTGCTGCGAAACAGCAAAATACTTGAAGCGGATATGTATGTGATCGGATCTTTTTGGTTGTTAACCATTGCTTCAATTATTGGCATTTGGGGTTACCGGACTAAAGAAGTCACATATGAAGGCATGTTTTCTTTTTATCCATTCGGTGCGATTCTTTATATCTGCCTGGCAATTACTTCACATCTAACGATTTCCTATTTTTTTATTTCGGGAAATGATTCATTTGTGGAAGTGATGGAAGATGTGATCATTTATAGTCAATTGGGATTTAGCGCGATGTTTATAATATATGTAATAGCTAATTTTTACGATTTACTCAGGCTCAATGCAGATGTTGGAAAAGTGCTCTACAAACCGAAGAGAATGCCCTATTTTATTTCCAGGTTTGCTGGTGTTATTGTAATCCTGGCACTATTTTTCAGATTCAATATGATTGCGTATTATCAGTCAACGGCAGGCTTTTACTCGGGAATTGGTGATTTATATTTGAAAGCCGAGGATTACATGTCAGCTTCAGAATATTATAAATTATCCAACATCTATTCCGGAACGAGCCATCGCGCCAACTATGCCCTGGCCACTTTGGAAAAAAGAAATGGGAACTTTAGCCAGGAATTAAATTATTTAAAGCAAGCCGTTGGTAAAAATCCTACTGAATTTGCTTATGCAAATCTTGCTTCAAAATATATGGAAGCCAAAAGATATTTTGAAGCAATCTTTGCGCTCGAGGATGGGTTGGAAAGATTCCCAAACAATGGTCGTCTCATGAATAACCTGGGTTTGGTTTATAACGAGATAGACAATATTGATTCAGCTTATTACTATTTGGAAAGATCAACTTATGACAACAATTCAGAAAATGAATCTGCAACTAATATTTATGCCCTGTTTAGATTAAAGGACCTGTCAATCAGATCAGATACCCTGGAAAATTTGATAAAGAAATCAAAATATTTGGCAGCAACGAATAACCTGGTCGTTCTGGCAAACGATCTCAGAACAATTGCAAAGGATGGGGCACAAATTCAGTTTGGTGATCCGGGAAATGAAAAAATTGAACAACTGATTTACAATTACAATAAAGTTTTAAATAGCCCTGAACTGGTTGATACCACATATTTAAATCAAATGCAGGTTTTTTATGATTCAAGCAAAACTTCATGGTTTCAAGACAATCTTAATTTGGCAAATACGCTTGCTTTATATCAACAGGGAGAAGTTTCAAAGGCTTTTCAAATCCTGTATCAACTGGCATTCACAAATCCTGAAAAAGAGTATTTTAGTCTGTTGGGAAAGTTGGCGCTCTCATTGAATGCCAATAGTCTGGCAATAGATAATTTTAAAAAAGCATTTCAAAATGGACATTTGGAGGTAGCAATGGAATTAGCGTTTGCATATATGGAAAACGGAGAGCTTGATAAAGCCGCTTTCATTTGGAGGCAAATTGAACAAAGCGGCGATTCTTCAAATATGGAAATGGCAGGTAAAATGATTGACATTCTTGAAATAGGCGATTTACAGGATATTCTTAATGCAGATACGGAAAAAAGATTTTCTTTTTTGGCTTACCGATACCGGGAATTTGACCTTGAGAAATTGGAGGGATTGGCATTAAGTTTTGAAAGTGAAGATATTCAGGCCATGGGATTTCTACGCTTATTTAATTCGTATTTGGAACTCAATCAAAATCAGAAAGCATTTAACCTGTTGCAGGAAGTAGGCCGGCTAAATATCAGCAGGAGCGATGTGCTGGATGAAATATACCTGGCGCAATGCAAATATGCATATCATTTAAAAGATGGTGAAAGCATGCAGAACTTGTATTCAAACTTGAAAAGCGATGACCTTAAAGTTAAAAGTTATCTTGAATTGTTTAGATGTTTAGAAGAATCCATAACATTTGGAGAGGAGAAAATGATTACGAGTTTTGAGCTGCTGGGTAATAGGAATCCATTTTTCGAGCCTGGAGTCATGGAATCAGTATGGTTTTTTAACCAAAAAATGAATGATCCTGACAAGGGGTATGAAATACTGTTAAATGCGGTGAATCTCAATCCTTTTTCACTCGAACTCAATAAAGCTTATGCGCTCCAATGCCTCAAAGTTGGCCTGAGAAGTTATGCCTTAGATACCAAAGAAGAGCTAAAAACCATGATGTCCTCAGTAATGTTTAAGACATTTGAGGAGGAATTTAGAAATACAATGGCCGAAATTGATACAAATTCCTCAACTTGGTAGTTCAATCTTATATTATTGCCATTAACTTAAGCTCCAATTGTCCCTCGCTGGAGAGGGTGAAGGCCTGCCCGCCGGATCAGGTGGGGAGAGGAGATAAAAAACATACTTAAGTTAGTGGCATTAAATCTTATATCATTTGAATGTATCTGATTATGATTCGGAAATATTTTTATATGTCATTGGTATGTACTTTGTTTTTTGGATGTTCCACTGTCGGGGAGGATGCTCAAAGTATTGTTGATAAATCAATAAAAACCCATGGCGGAGATTTGTATGAAAACAGCATTGTTGAATTTGATTTTAGAGGAAGGCATTATGTGGTGGAGCGAAACAATGGAGCTTTCAAATACCATAGAATGTTTGTTGACTCATTGAGCTCTTATCATGATATCTTGACAAATAACGGCCTTCAGCGGTTGCTCAACAACAAGGAGGTAAATTTGACAGAAGAGTGGAAAAGAAGGTATTCCAATTCGATAAATTCTGTGGTGTATTTTGCACTTCTTCCTTTTGGATTAAATGATGAATCGGTAAACAAAAACTTAATAGGAGATGAAGAAATAAAAGGGAAGCGGTATTATAAAATCAAAGTTACTTTTAACCAGGAAGGCGGGGGTGAAGATTTTGAAGACGTATTTGTTTATTGGATTAATAAAAACGATTACCGGATGGATTATTTCGCTTATTATTTTGTGTCTGATGGTGGAGGGATCCGGTTTCGCGAAAGCGTAAATTCCAGAGAGAAATCTGGCCTTATATTTTCTGATTACATAAACTATAAAGGACCTGATGGATTTAATGACGTTGCCGGTCTGGCTGAATTATTTAAAAGTAACGAACTGGAAAAGCTGTCCGAAATCAGGCTGGAGAATCTGGAGGTTAAACAATCAAACGTGCTACGTTAAAGTTTTTACATCAAAAACCCATGGCAGTATCATCACCCCGATGATCAGCTCCGCCTTCGAGCTTACCATCCTCCAGCACAAGAATTGCATCTACTCTTCCAATAGCAGATCTCTCTTTAAGTTCATGACCCAAATCTTTCAACTTTTTAAGTACGTGATCCTCAAATCTTCCATTTTCATACTGAATGATATCCGGCCTCCATTGATGATGAAACCGTTGAAAATCTACTGCTCCCTTCATATTCATATTAAATTCTACTACATTAAGGATCGTCTGAAAAACAGAGGTGATAATTGTCGAGCCGCCGGGCGAACCTACCACCATGAATAATTCCCCATCTTTTTCCACAATCGTTGGAGTCATGGAACTCAACATTCTTTTAGCTGGAACAATCGCATTTGCCTCTCCTCCTATCAATCCATACATATTAGGAAATCCGGGTTTTGACGAAAAGTCGTCCATTTCATTATTCAGGAAAAATCCGGCCATTCCAACAACTACATGATTGCCAAATCCACCATTTAGAGTGGTGGTAGAAGATACTGCATTTCCAAATTGATCAATAATGGAAAAATGTGTGGTTTCTTCATGTTCCTTAACAAATTGCCCAGCTAAAATATCGTCGGCAATTGAGGCTTTTTCAAAATTGATGTTGGAAGCCCTGGCTTGATTGTATTTCAAATCCATTAATTCATCGATTGGCATTTGCACAAAATCAGGATCACCCAAGTATCTCGCCCTGTCTGCATAAACCAATTTTTCCGACTCTGTTATCGCATGAATGGTATTGATATGATCTATTCCCCAGTCTTTGATTGGGAATTGTTCGATCATCGTAAATAATTGAGCAATGGCAACGCCGCCACTAGATGGCGGTCCCATAGAAGTGATGTTAAAGTTTTTATAATTAAAGCTGATCGGGTCTCGCCAAACTGATGAATAATTCATTAAATCTTCATATGAAATCAATCCATTTCCCTTTTCCATTTCTTCTACAATCAGCCGGGCGGTCTCACCTTCATAAAATCCTTCTATACCTTTTTCGGCTATCCTCGTGAGCGTTTCTGCAAGATTTTTGTAGTAGATTGTATCTCCTTCATGCCAGGATTCTTTAATTACATTTTCTGGTTTGATCGTGCAGTATTTTTCGATCCGCTCCTGGGCTCTATTCAGATTTGAAGCTTCCTTTTCAGTAAGTAAAAACCCGTTTTTCGCCAAGTCAATTGAAGGTTCTAAAAGCTCTTCCCATGATTTACTTCCAAACCTTTGATGCGCGGTAACCATTCCATCTACCGATCCGGGAATTCCTGCTGCCAAATGTCCAAGTCTGCTTTTTTCATTATCGACTTCACCCGAATCATTTAAATACATATCTCTCCCGGCCATTGCAGGCGCTTTTTCCCTATAATCCAATGTGTAAAACTCACCACTATTTGTACGATACACCAGGAATCCTCCGCCACCAATATTACCTGCACCAGGATAAACCACAGCCAAAGCAAAATGAACTGCAACTGCTGCATCAATAGCATTCCCGCCATTTTTCAACACCTCTATCCCAACCTGTGACGCCAGTGGATGAGCACTGACAACCATGGCATTTTCGGCAACTACACCTAAGCTGTTGGGAATTTCTCTTGCCTTTCTTTGTTCGCAGGAGGAGATAAGAAATAAAAAAATGGCTGCTAAATAAAATCTATAATGCATAACTTAAAACAGTTTTTACACGAAATTAATGGAAATAGCAAATCTCAAAAGACAAATCATAAATAATATTCAACGGCTCAAATTCCAATTAGCAAATCTTATGATTTACATTATAGGTTGAATAATCAAAATAGTTTGGATAATGAGAATTTGATATTGGTATTTATCTACCTCGTCGGCGGATTTGTTATTTGGTGCCTGTTATTTGGAATATAAACATGATTATATGATTTGTAGATCTCAATTGTTTTACAATCGCACAAAATAAAAGTAGAGCCTAATAAACTTTAATCACATGACCCACCCTCCTCCGGTCACCGGCTCCTTCTAATCTTCCCTGAGCATCCATAAAAACTGCATGGGTGCCACCGAAATACATGTTTTGGTCATTCCAATAGAACTTCTCAACTCCAGGAGGCAATTTTATTTTATCCAACTCTTCGATCCGAAATCCCGGCTCAACATCGAGATGGTCATTTTCTAAATGTATTCTTGGATTATTAACGACGTCATCAAATTGCAATTGAAAATCAACATAATTCATAATGGTCTGTGAGATAGCGGATCTGATCCTGTTAGAACCCCCGGAGCCCAATCCCATTTTTTCTCCTTTTGGCAAAAGTACTACAGTCGGACTCATCATGGAGCTCATTCTCGTATTTTCCTCCCATTTATGGAATCCCTGTTTATTTATATCTTCCTCACCGAGCATATTATTTAGCATTACGCCGGTTCCGGGAATAAAATAACCACATCCTTCCCCGACCGAAGTCGTGCAGGCGGCTACATTTCCTTTTTGATCAATGACACTCACATGCGTTGTATTTCCCGATTTGTGCAATGAGTTTTGAAGTGTTTGCTGCAATGTTGTTACAAATTCAGGATCAAAAATATGTTCGAGGATATTATTTGCATATACATTTTTTTCAAATCTCTCTATGCGCGTTAATCCTGTTAACCTTATGGCTTCTGCTAATGCCTGCAAATGTTTTGCTTTTCCATAATCGCTTTTTTCAAATGATACACCTTCCATCATTTTCAATAAAAAGATAATCAACGGACCTCCGGAATTAGGTGGTGGATTTGTGAGTATTTTTGCATCCCTGTAATTCATCGCCAGCGGTTTTCTTTTCATTACCCGGTAAGATTTAAAATCCTCATAAGTAAGGTTGCCTCCATTGTCGTTACAAAGCGTTGAAATACGTTGAGCAATTTCACCTTCGTAAAATTCCTCCGGCCCCGACCTGGCTAAATAGTCAAATGTATCCAACATCTGTGGCAAAAAATAGGTGTCGCCAATAGCCAATGGTTTTTGATTATTTAAGTATATAAGTTTCCCTTGTTCGGTTATAGTCAAAATTGGAGTAAGAATATCAATTTGATATTTAGTCTGCTTATGAAGTTCAATGCCTTTTTTCATCCGGTCGAGCACAGGAGCCATAATTTCAGACATAGGCATCGAACCTAAATCTTGATAAACTTCAAAAAGACCTGCAATATTTCCGGGAGTAGCAACCGATCCCAGCCCTACATGGAATTCCTGCATTTTATCTCCAAAATCCACATCTACAGGATAAAAATCCAGATCGTCAGTTTTGCGTTTTGATTTTGGGGTATGCACAAAAAAGTCATAAATCAAACTCAAAGAGTTTGCCTGATGAGCCAAAAGAAAACCTCCACCACCGGCAGAAGTAATGGATGAACTTGCAGCAAATGACATAAAAGTTGCAGCTATTGCTGCATCAAAAGCGTTTCCTCCAGCCTTAAGAATCTCAGCTCCAGCCTCTGATGTCAACTTGTCTCCAGCCGATATGACCCCTTTGTATTTTTTCATTATCCAAACTTATCGAATGATCATTATCTGAAGGTCTATTGGATTTAAATCTATCTATTCCAAAGCACCCTTAATAATCTGACTCTTTTCTTCGTCTCATTTTCGTTTCCATCTGATCTGTCATATGCAGCTGTTGTGAGTCTTTGGTCAAAAATATATGAAAAGGATTCATTAATCCATTCTTTATTGAGTAGAGATGGATTAATTAGGACGTTCATTTCTGTTGGGGTAAGTACTGATGGTATAATCATGGCACAGTAATCTGTTTTGTTCATCCAATACCTTCTCATCTCATTTCGAATTGTTTTTGAAATGTCAATATCCCACCCATTTTCATACAAATTATTCCCGATATCTGTGAATTTTACAGTTTTATTATTCGGAATATTGAAATGCTGAACATATCGTGAACGAGGAAGTTTTTTGCTATGTACAATTAATTCAGCAGCACATAATATGGTGGCTTCTGAAGCATACATGATATTGATGGGAATATTATGCCACCTTCCTAATTCTTTTGTTCCGCCAATACCATCGTAACTATCCTTGTAAGACTCTTTGGTAATTCTATAAAAGACCATGAAAAAATAAGCTCGTTAATTGTAAATGCTGTGCTCTATCCTGTTCAGTATAGAATTTAATTCGCTAAAGCCAAATGCGCTATTTATAAAAACTTCAATTGGTGTCTGATTTTCTTTTTCAATTATTTTAGTATGCATCCATTCAATAAAATCACCAATTACGTAATCAAATACATCGATCCCGGTAAGAATAATTTCCATAAGTTGTTGTAACCTGAATAATTCATTTTTACCTAGTTTTCTACCTTCTTTTATTATCCGGTGCGTAGTAGTTTCAGATATACCAAGTATTCCGCCTAATACTTCTCTGTTAATGCTTAAGAACTCCATTAACGAGTCTAATTTGAATTTTTTCGGTTTTAATTCATCCAGCAGTTTTCTATACTCCTTTTCCTTTAGAATTACGGGATCATTGGAAGTTAATATTTTCACAGGATAATCAGAAAACTCAATTATAAATGAACTAAGTTTTTCGACCCGTGCTTTATGTGTCTTTATCATCTTCAATTGAATTAATTAATTTGATAAATATATGAAATTCATCTGAAATAATATACGTTTCATTTGAATTATTGTTTTTCAAAACAGCATTGATAAATTGAATTCCAAAAGACATTGCCTGTGTTATTTATGGTAAATGATTAACTTTTGGATGTGGTGATTTAATTGTTTCTTTCTTTTTGTTTATATGTTTATTCAAGGTTTTGCAAAACCACTGTTTCGTTATAGTTCGCTAACACAATATTTAGAAAAATGTCAAATAAGTAAAATTCCAAAAAAGGCCATATGATTATCCGATAATTTTAAATATTGCTTATTTTAGTATAAAGATATGGATAACCTTATTATTTGTGAAATTATTAAATAGCCACATTGGTAAAAGAATACTCATTTTTATTATCACTTGTGCCCAATCATTTTGTTGGGCAATTCCTGCTAATGATGAACTTACATTAAAAGATGCAGGACGTTCAATTGAAAACAAAATTGAACTATATATTTCAACCACAGAATACCAGAAAATACAGAATACTGATGGTAATAAAATTTCATTGAGACAACCGGCATTAATAATTAATGGAGATAGTATTTCTTCTAAAGACATACATACTAGAGGAAAATCTACCTTACTCTTTAGAAGGAAAAGTTTCAGTTTTAATCTGGAGTCAAAAATGACATTTCATCATGGAGACCGGACAGAATCAATGAAAAAGTTCAATGCCGTAAGCCTTTCTATGGATAAAAGTTATATCCGAAACAGACTTGCATTTGAATTAATGGAAGAAATACAACTTTTTGAGCTTTTCTATTCATATTGTGAACTACGCATAAATGACAAAAGTGAAGGAATATATCTGATAGTAGAACGACCGCAGGACTGGGCAATAAAAAAGAAAAACTCACCCCTGATCATACGGAGAGGGTATAATCACAATATAGATAAAATTAAAACCGGGGAAAAAATTGACAAATCCGAAGTCAAAAATTATAAGAATTATTATAATCAGATATATAAATCTCTAAATAAATATGAAGGCCAGGAACTCTATGAAGTTCTGTCGCGCTGGCTTGACATGGAGATGTATATGAAATGGCTCGCATTCAATTTCTTTGTACGAAATGGTGACTACACCGATGAGGTTAATTTTTGTATTGATCCTGTTGAAGATAAATTCAAAATCATTCCATGGGATTACGATGATATATTTGCAGCCGCACCGCACGAAGGAATGGATGCAAAGAAAAAAAATATTGGAGACAAATTTATTTTTTCATCGGAAGATAAGCTGGATCAAAAAATAGCGAATGACCCATATCTTTATGATAAATACTTAACTCAACTCAACAAAATGCTCACTCAACTGTCCGCCTCAACTTTAAAAAAAATATTTGAAAATACGTATGCGGATTTATACCCTTATTATTCGAATGAGGAAATTATTGGAATGTCTCAATATGATCAGTATAAAAATGTAAATATTAACATATTACAGAAGGATATAAACATTTTATTTAACCAACTGATTATGTCCAGAATCAGTCTCTTGGATTATTTAAAAAACCTACTTGAAAAATGAAGTACCGGAAATTTGGTAAAACGAACTTGAATGTAAGTGAGGTTGGATTTGGAGCCTGGGCCATTGGAGGTCCGGCGATGGCTGGAGATATCCCGATCGGTTGGGGCGATGTCAATGATAAAACCTCAATAGAAGCCCTGAAAAAAGCGCTTGATCTCGGTATTAATTTTTATGATACTGCAGACTTTTACGGCCTTGGACACTCTGAAGAGCTTATTGGCAAACTTTGGGGAAACCGGGATGACATTATTGTGGCATCAAAAGTTGGCCATAGATTGGACGCTGATGACAACATCTATCTCGATTACAGCAAAGAATATATAATCGAAGCTTGTGAACTCAGCTTGAAAAGATTGAAAAGGGAATCTATTGATTATTATCAATTGCATGCCGCAAAAATGAAGCACCTGGAAAATGGTGAATGCATTGAGGCTATGCAACAATTACAAAAGCAGGGAAAAATCAAGTATTGGGGTTTGTCAATAAATACCTACGATCCGGAACCCGAAGCCAACTATATGTTGGAAAATGACTTTGGCTATGGATTTCAACTGGTTTTTAACATCATTAATCAGAAAGCGCTGCCTCTATTGAAAATGGCATCTGGGAAAGGCATGGGCGTCATCGCGCGTATGCCACTTCAGTTTGGATTATTGACCGGAAAGTTTAATAAGGAGTCTAAGTTTCCTGAAACCGACCATCGGAATTTCCGGCTGAATCCTGAAGTTTTGGAACAATCGCTTAAAGACCTGGAACCGGTTTGGCCAATAGCTGAAAAATATGAAATCGGTTTGCCTTCCTTTGCTTTAAGCTTTATTCTGAACCACCCTGAGATTTCAACTGTAATTCCCGGTATAAAAACGCCGGAGCAGGCTATATCAAATTCAACAGATAGCATAACATTAAAAGACTCAGATATGGATCAATTGCATGAATTATATGGGGAACGGTTTGAAAAATTACTTCAATTAATGAAGGAGAAAGGTTGAGGAAAATGCTGTATCATAAATCCCTCTTTGCAATGGGTGGACTGCAAAGAGGGAAATATTCCAAATCTAAGCTATCTAAAAAGTTGACTGAATAGAACTTCTATTCAAATTCATCAAAATGTCCTATACTCTCCACCTAACAATTTGTTGGCAGCTGATTCAGAGAAGCTAGAGGTTTCATTATTCCAATGCAATGTTTCATTTGGGAAACGATTAGCAACAACTCCCAGGAGTATGGCTTCGGTCAACCTGGCAGCATAAGAGAACGGAACACTACATTTGTCTTTGCCCAAACAGGTATCCACAAACTGGTGATAATGATCTGCATGTTCCAGCGTTGGGAAATCTATTTTTTCATATTTCCCGTCAACGATCAGTTTTGCATATGTGAAGTGCGGCAAAAGCAATCTTCCTTTTTCTCCTATAAACATAGAACCTTGCCCTGGAAGTTTTTCATTGTTGGGTAATTCTAATTCTTTATGGTTTTTTGGAGCCCCCGAGCCATCATACCAGACCCATTTTAAACTCTCTGTTGTAAACT
>DAOVVI010000085.1 GCA_030637245.1 Cyclobacteriaceae bacterium | reverse complement strand
AGTTATGGTAAAACTCAGGAAGCGCTCAATTACATGGATGTTTGCCTGGAACTCACAAAAACTGTTGGAGCCCAGGATGCAATTGACTTTGAAGTTTTAGGAAGATTTGAAAAAAATCTATCAAATCCGGATAGTCTGGCAAAAATTATTGATGAGGTCATTTTAAACAGTGACACTTACCTGAAGGCAAATGATCGAAATAATATTGCAGCCTTAATGATTGGAGGTACATTTATTGAAGCACTTTATATAGCGACGCAAATTATTGATACCTATCCAAGGGATCTTTTGCCAGATGACATGAGATTACAGATACTTTCACCACTTGTACAGTTGCTCGTGAAACAGAAAGATTCATTAAAAGATGTAATAGAATTGCTTGAAAGTGTTGATAATAAAGAAGATTGGGAGCTTGCCACTATCAACAGCCTAACTGAACTATATGAGAACTACACACAATTTGATCCTATGGGCAAAATCCGGGATGGCAGAGGAAATGAAGTTCTTAATGATGAAGTTTTATCAAGATTGACAATTCAGGTTGACTCAATAAGATCGAATGTAGTTTATTAAAAAGAAATAAATGATAAACATAAAAAAGTATTGGTGTAGACTCTTCAATACTTTTTTTATTTATATAGAATTGATATCTACGATAAAAAGAACAAAAATAATTTAAGATAATGAATAAGAAAAAAGGGGCTGATTTTATAAGGTGGTTTGGGCCTCTTCTTGACGCATTAAGGGATTTAGGAGATTCTGGTAAACCAAGAGAGGTCTCAAGTAAAATTGCAGAAAACCTTAATTTGCCTGATGATGTACTTGATGAAATTTTAAAGTCAGGACAAAATAGATTTCATAATCAGGTAGCTTGGGCCAGGCAATATTTAGTTTGGGAAGGACTTCTAGACTCTTCAAAATATGGAACCTGGAAACTTACAGAAAAAGGGAAAAAAACGACAATTACCCAAGAGGAAGCCAGAAAAATATTTCTTAAGTGGGTAGATATTCATCAAAAAACCAGAAAGGAGAAGGCAGGTAAAGAAGTTATAGCAGAACAAGAGGATTATGAAAAAGAATCTTCTTTAGATTTATTAGAAGTTCTCCAAAGTTTATCTCCATCAGGTTTTGAGAGAATAAGTAGAGAATTATTAAGAGAACATGGATTTGAAAATGTTTACGTAACTGGAGGATCACATGATGGCGGAATTAACGGTTATGGAACATTAGAGATAAATCCATTTGTTAGTTTCAAAGTTTTGTTTCAATGTAAAAGATATAAAGGGTCTGTTTCAAGGGCTCAAGTTGGAGACTTTAGAAACGCAATGATAGGAAGAGCTGAAAAAGGAATAATTATTACAACTGGAACTTTTACAAACGAAGCAATAAAGGAGGCTAATAGAGAAGGAGCACCTCAGATTGAACTTGTTGATGGGGTAAAACTTGTTGAAATGTTTGAAAAAGTAGAGCTAGGAGTAAACCCTAAAAAAGTATATGAGGTTGATTTGAATTATTTTAAATCATTTATAGATTAAACTATAAAGTGCGACAGCACTATGTAACTTACTTGACCAAACGACATCTGATTATCCATAATAATACTAATCCATGAGTGAACAACTACTAGAAGCGGTGATACAGCTATTTGCCTTATTGACAAGGTTAGATGGTGTAGGAGAAAAAGAACGTGCAAAGATGTTCAACTTACTTAATTCCAGGCTAAACAAGGAGGTAATTGGTAAGTACATGGACTTGTTTGACGGTTTTTGTGTGCAAGAATTAGAGGATGGAACAAATGAACTGGACGGGATTACAGAATTAACAAGAAAGATCAATGGTCAGATTACTCAACAACAGAAGATTTTCCTGATTTCAGAATTGACTCAACTCATTTATGCAGATAACATTCTTTCTAAAGAAGAAGATATTGCGTTGCATAATATTGGAAAGGAGCTCAAAATAGATGCCGAGGAATTAAAGTCCATCCAAAATTTTGTCGCAGCGGAGAAAATTGAAGATTTCAATTCCATCAATGTTTTGATTATCAGCAGTCATTTGGAAAAGGTACCTGAAAAGTGCTATCGCATTATACCTGAAGGAGAAATTGATGGATATATAGCGGTTTTAAATTTGAAAACGATTAAGCCTTTTTTCCTGAGATACATTGGTAATTCAAGCATTTTCCTAAACCAAATCCCCATAGAAAGTGGAAAAATTGAGATTGTTCCAACGGGAAGTTCCATAAGAGGCAACAAATTTAAAACTATTTATTACAGTGACATACTTAGTCACTTCCGTACTGATGAGATTGACGCTCCAATTACTTTCAAGGCAGAAAATATCTTTTATAAATTTAAAAATGGAAATATTGGCTTGCGCGATATTTCAATTAAAGAAAAGAATGGAAGCCTGATCGGAGTAATGGGATCGAGCGGTTCTGGTAAATCAACACTTTTTAATGTATTAAATGGGAATGAAAAACCATCGTCAGGACGAGTGCTCATCAATGACATCGACATTCATGTAGAAAGAAAGAAAATAGAAGGAATTATTGGTTTTGTTCCCCAGGATGATTTGCTCATAGAAGATCTCTCAGTTTTTCAGAATTTGTATTATGCCGCTAAACTTTGCTTTAGTAATTATACAGAACAAGAAATTGTAGAGCTGGTAGATAAAACCCTTATAAGTCTTGGCTTATATGAAACAAAAAGCCTTAAGGTTGGCAACCCACTTCAGAAAACTATTTCAGGAGGTCAAAGAAAAAGATTAAATATTGGACTTGAATTGCTCAGAGAACCTATGGTGCTATATGTAGATGAACCTACATCAGGACTTTCATCCAGAGATTCTGAAAACATTATGGATTTGCTTAAGGAGTTATCTCTTCGTGGCAAACTTATTTTTGTAGTTATCCATCAACCCTCATCCGATATTTTTAAAATGTTTGATAAGTTGCTCATCCTGGATGTTGGAGGATACCCGATCTACTATGGAAATCCGGTAGAGGCCGTTGTATATTTCAGAGAAGCGACAAAGCTTGTCGATAAACAAACCGGGTCATGTTCTGAGTGTGGAAGTGTAAACGCTGAACAAATATTTAATATTATTGAAACCCGGGTGGTAGATGAGTATGGACGACATACGGAACAACGCAAAATTACGCCTGTAACCTGGAATGAGATTTATACGAAAAAAGTAGAGTTCCCGGAATTGGGAAAAACAGATGAAAGCCCGAAAGCTGTACTGTATATTCCAGGCTGGATAAATCAGCTTGTAATTTTTACAGCCAGGGACTTTAAATCAAAACTCGCTAACAAGCAATATATCCTGATTAATTTTTTAGAAGCCCCATTATTGGCCGTCATTTTAGCGGTATTAGTGCGGTTTTACCCGGGAGAAGCGTTTAGGCCATTTGATTACATTTTCCAGGAAAATGTAAATATTCCGGCATACCTTTTCATGGGGGTGATTGTTGCCCTTTTTATGGGTATGACTGTTAGTGCTGAAGAAATAATTAAAGATCAAAAAATACTGAAACGCGAATCTTTCCTTCATTTAAATAAGGGAAGCTATATAGCCTCAAAACTTATTCTCCTGTTTAGCTTATCGGCCATTCAGGCGATGTCATTTGTCATTGTCGGTAATTTGATCCTTTCCATAAATGGGATGTATTTTTCATATTGGTTAATATTTTTCTCGACTTTCTGTTTCGCAAATGTGTTGGGATTAAATATTTCGGCTTCATTCAATTCAGCGGTGACAATATATATCATTATTCCAATATTACTCATTCCGCAAATTTTATTGAGTGGAGTTGTGGTTCAGTTTGATCAGTTAAATCCTGCTTTTGGTGCAAAATCAAGAGTACCACTAATAGGAGATCTCATGATTTCCCGTTGGGCTTATGAAGCCTTGATGGTCAATCAATTTAAAAACAACAAGTTTGAAAAACTATTTTATGATATAGATAAAGAGATTGCTTTGTCTGATTATAAAACCGTGTATTACCTGCCCAGATTGGAATCGATGCTTGAATATGCCTTTACAAACAGGAACATGGATAATGAGGAAATCATTAAAAATATTCAGAAAAATCTATTGGTAGTAAGAAATGAAATCGAAATACAACTAGAGGAATTCGGAAAGGATAAATTCCAGCTTCTGATTGATTTGACAGCTGAGAAATTAGATTCGACTACCTATAAATCTACTCAGCAGTTTTTTAGTACTATGAGGCGCATTCATATAAATCGGCGCGGAAAAGCACAGATAGCCAGAGAAAAACAAATAAAAGAAATGACTGCTTCTCCCAAAAAGGTGGAGGCGTATAACAAACTAAAAAGAGAAAATACAAATGATCAGGTCACTTCACTGGTTTTTGACAATAAGGAAAAAACAAGGATCTTAGAGCACAATGGAAGATTGGTACAACAGATCTATCCGATTTTTGCTGATCCGGATCCTGTCAACTATTTCGATTTCAGGACTTTATTTTATCTGCCAATTAAACATTTTGCAGGGAGATATTATAACACACTTTATTTCAATGCAGTATTCATGTGGCTAATGACCTTGGTTTTGGTGGTAACACTTTATTATGATGTATTGAAAAAAATCATAACTATGGAAGGAAGGTTTAAGGCAAAAGCTAGTTAAATCCATGTTTTTTGTTTTATCAAAACTACTCGGCTATTTCATAAAGCCATTCAATCTGATTCTCATTTTTTTGCTCGTTTCTTTCTTGATTAAGAATAAAGAATGGAAAAAAAGAATTAGATGGATTTCACTTGCTTTATTTCTTGTTTTCTCAAATAAGATCATTTTTAACGAGTGCCTGCTACTATGGGAAAAACCTGCAATTTCCATAAGCGAATTAGATGATGATTATGACCTCGCGGTGGTATTGGGCGGCACAACTGATGTGGATCGAGAACCCAATGACAGGTTGTTTTTCCATAAGGGTGCAGATCGGGTTACTCATGCGCTCAACCTTTATCATACCGGTAAAGTGAAAAAGGTCTTATTTACCGGCGGAAATGCAAGGCTTTTTGAAAATCCGGATCGGGATAACTCTCCTATTTTTGATTTTTATGTGATGTGCGGAGTTGCTCCTGAAGATATTATAATCGAAAGCTCATCAAGAAATACACGGGAAAATGCATTTTTTGTCAAGGATCTTGTGGAAATGAACGCGAAAAAAGGCAAGGTCATATTAATTACCTCAGCCTTTCACATGCGCAGGGCGGAAGGTTGTTTTAGGAAAGTTGGCATTGATGTAACCGGTTTTAGTACGGATTTTAATACTGCTTTGCCAAAGGACAGATTTGATGTAGATGGTTTTATTCCTTCACCTGGTGTTCTCAGCAGTTGGGATTTCCTGATAAAAGAATGGATAGGATATGTAGCGTATTGGTTGGCAGGGTATATTTAGCATGAATAATCTTTGTTACTAAGACTAATGCCAGTGTGGTGGAATATTTGTTATCCTTGTCCTAAACTGAGTAATTTTGCTTTTATCAATACACTGATTTAATTTCAGAAATTATAAATGTACATTATTTCGTACGTAATAATGAATTTGAATATAAAGAATCTGATCATATTTGGATTGCTGATTGTCGTGGTACAAGGGTGCTATGCACCGCCGACCGACATACCTCCCGGCAATAAGGAAGTTGAGTTTTTCCATGATGAATATTTAAGAAGAACAAAATTTTATATTCCCAAAAGGCTCAAAAGAAGGAAACGCAGTTTAATCCTATGCCTGCATCGTGAAGAAGAAACTCTGGAAAGTATGACGAGACTGACCAGGCATAGTTTCAATAAACTGGCAGATCAAAACGGATTTATTGTGGGATATCCTGAAGGGCTAAATGAATACTGGAATGATGGAAGAGAGGATTCCATTTCACTTTCTCATTATAATGATATCGATGATGTGGGATTTATTGAAAAAGTGATCGATTACAGTATTGATAGCTTTCGGGTGGATCCTTCAAGAATATATGTTGCAGGGATGTCCAATGGCGGTTTTATGACCTTTAGGTTGGCTTGCGAGATATCAAAAAAAATCAGGGGGATTGCAGCAGTTTCGGCTTCTTTGGCGCTTGATCAACTGGTAAATTGTAGCGCTGATAGTACCGTATCGGTAATGATTATCAATGGGACGCGCGATCCTCTTATGCCTTATGAAGGGGGAGAAATGATTGTAGAAGAGCGAAGCCAGGGGAGTATTTTGGCAACGGAAGAGACGATCAATTTTTGGTTGGGCGAGAATAAGTGTAAAGAGAAATTAACTAAAAAGGATGTATCCAATACAAATTTATTTGATGAAACCAGGTCAGAGCGGTTTATGTATAATAATTGTAAAAACGGAACCAAAGTAGGATTAATAACTGTAACCAACGGAGGTCACACATGGCCCGGTGGCAGACAATACCTTGGAGAAAAGATAATAGGTAAAACTGCTAAGGATTTTGATGCAAGCGAGGAAATCTGGAAATTTTTTAAAGGTCTATGACAATAAATCATAATGCCTTGAAGGGCAATCCGGCGGTGAGGTAGGGAAGATTGCATTACCGTCGGCAAGCCTATGGCGACCGAAGGAAGTCAGAAGATAGGCCATTATTTTTTGACGCAATGATTTTTGGCTTTTAGCTCATGGCTCATGGCTTGCAACTACGAAAAAAGATAAATCAAAAAACAATGTTTT
>DAOVVI010000462.1 GCA_030637245.1 Cyclobacteriaceae bacterium | reverse complement strand
CCGATAATTATTGATGGAATTATGTATGGCACAACTCCTAAATTGAAAGTTTTCGCTTTGAATGCCGCTACCGGAGAGCAAAAATGGATTTTCGATCCATCAAAAGTCACAAATTTTTCCATGCATGTAAATCGAGGTTTGACCTATTGGGAAGACGGTAACGATCAAAGAATATTTTTTACGGCAGGCCCGTATCTTTTCGCATTAAATGCAGAAACAGGTTTTCCTATCCAAACATTTGGAATATTTGGAAGAGCCTCACTAAAGTCTAAACTTGGAGAATGGGCACAAAAACTTTACGTTGTTTCCAGAACCCCTGGAATAATATTCAAAGATCTCCTGATTATGGGAACAGCTTTATCAGAAGGGGCTGTGGCTGCTCCTGGATATATTAGAGCTTACAATGTGAAAACAGGGAAAGTTCAATGGACATTTCGTACAATTCCAAAGCCTGGAGAGTTTGGGTATGATACATGGCCAAAAGATGCATATACAAGAATCGGCGGGGCAAATTCATGGGCAGGTTTTGCGCTGGATGAAGAAAGAGGTATTGTGTTTGTACCCACTGGTTCCGCTTCCTATGATTTTTATGGAGGGAACAGAAAAGGAGCAAATTTATTTGCCAACTGCCTATTGGCTCTGGATGCAAAAACTGGAGAACGGATCTGGCATTTTCAAACCGTTCATCACGATATTTGGGACCGTGATCTTCCCTCTCCACCAAATTTGGTCACTGTGGTTCATGAAGGAAAAGAAATTGATGCAGTAGCCCAGGTGGCAAAGTCAGGATTCGTCTTTTTATTTAACAGGGAAACAGGAGAACCATTATTCCCAATTGAAGAACGACCGGTAAAACAAACAGACCTCGATGGAGAAGAAAGCTGGCCAACTCAACCCTTTCCATTAAAACCTCCTCCATTTTCAGGCCAGAAGTTGACCATGGAAAATGTAACTGATATCAGCCAGGAGTCACATAATTTTGTTGCCGGGATTTTGAATAATGTCCGAACAGGAGAACAATTTATTCCTCCAAGCAGACAGGGAACTGTGGTTTATCCAGGATTTGATGGTGGCGGAGAATGGGGAGGTTCGGCTTTTGATCTTAACACAAACATTTTATATGTAAACGCCAATGAAATGGCATGGATTCTTACTATGATTGATCTCAATCCGTCAACATCTGACAAACCTTTAAGTTTGGGAGAATCCACCTACATGGCCAATTGTGCTATGTGTCATGGACCAGATATGAAGGGGGATATAACAGGTACCTATCCTACCCTGATAGGCGTATCCAATAAATACAAAGAAGACGAAATAAAAACTATAATTATAAATGGCAAAAACTTCATGCCGGCGTGGAAGCACATTGGAGAAAACAGAATCAAAGCAGTTATGGATTTCATCGCAGGCAGACAGGAATCAAATGATCCTCACACAATAGGGCAGGAAGATAATGTCGGTATTGTGCCATTTACTCATACTGGTTATAACCGGTTTTTTGATCCATTTGGATATCCGGCAATGAAACCACCCTGGGGCACATTGAATGCCATAGACCTGAATAAAGGTGAAATTCTATGGCAGGTACCATTAGGTGAATTTGAAGAACTGACAGAAAAAGGTATCCCTAAAACCGGCACGGAAAACTATGGAGGGCCGGTATTGACTGAAAGCGGATTATTATTTATTGGAGCATCAAAAGATGAACATTTCAGAGTATTTGACAAATTAACCGGTGAGGAGCTTTGGAAATACAAACTTCCTGCCGGAGGATATGCTACGCCAAGTACGTATGAAGTTGATGGGAAACAGTATGTCGTGATCGCTTGTGGAGGTGGAAAAATGGGAACCTTACCCGGTGACAGTTATGTGGCATTCTCTTTGCCTTAGGAACAATGACGAAATAACTTACCCAGTCAGCCCTACCTCGCCGGCAGGCGGGCTTATTCTTTTCACCCCTGATTGCGTTAAAAAATCTTTACGTAATGCTACTATGCGCAGATTTTTTGCCTTGTCAGGAGCAAAAATAATTATGGCTTTAGTGGACAACTTATTTCGACAGTGTTCCTTAGTGTTATAAAAACAAAAGCGGGAAAATAATCCGGTCAGATATTTTCCCGCTCCATCATTCAGAAGCCATAGCCGCTGAATCATGCCAAGCTACAGTTATTGAACTTCATTCCGGTTGCCCAAAAATCTAACAAGTAACAAAATATTCAGTTTCAATTTCTCAATTTCAACTGTGGAAACATTGTATGTCTGAGGTAGTTACCTTTTCATTTATCAACCCGAAGATTAACAAACCTTTATACGCTGAAATCCAAATTTTGTCATTTGTCCGGCGCTTTACTTCCGGTCCTTTATCTCTCACTTGGTAATGCTAATGTATAGGATCAAATTGCATCTCCCAAAATATATAGTCAGTTGTTTTGAACAGTTTTTACACATAAAATATTGCTATTTTCCATAGGATATCAACATGTTTTCCATGGATAATTTCCAGTTTCCCACAATAAGTCCACATTCAGAAGATAACGTATACAAAAGAATCCAATTCAATTGAATGCGATTTTAAATATTCTGTCTTCCAAGAAACAGACTTCTTCATTTGGGAATAATGTACAGTGTAGTTAATTATAATCTGTCTATAAACTCAAGTGTTTGATTCAGAAAGTAGGAAGACCAAAGATGGAAGTTATAACTATAAATGAGTTGTTCCCGGCTAACCGATTCCTCAATTATTCCTGATGAAATAATATCAATTCCTAAAAAAAAGAGTCTGAATAAAAACTAGAAATTAAAATGATCCGAGTGTTTGAGTAATGATAATTTTATGCAATTGTT
>DAOVVI010000436.1 GCA_030637245.1 Cyclobacteriaceae bacterium | reverse complement strand
GATGGGAAATTATTTTGCTGAATCAAATGAATTTTTAGCGAACATAGGATTTGCTTTCGCGAGTTTTACCTCGCCAGCTTACAACATTCTTTTAGCAACGTTAATTATCGTATTTACCTTTTTCTATACAGCGATCACGATCAACCCGACTCAGATTGCTGATGACATGAAACGAAATGGCGGATTTGTTCCTGGTATAAAGCCCGGAAAGCAAACATCAGAATTTATAGATGGGATTTTGACAAAGATCACATTGCCGGGATCAATTTTTTTAGCAATTATTGCAATTTTACCGGCTTTTGCAGTAATGGCTGGAGTTACTCAAGGTTTTTCTATGTTTTATGGCGGAACTTCTTTGCTGATCATGGTAGGTGTGATACTGGATACATTACAACAAATTGAAAGTTATCTATTGATGCGCCACTATGAAGGAATGATGAAATCCGGAAAGATTAAAGGCCGGTCACAGGTAGCTGTAGCATAGATTGAAGAAAATTTGAAAAATAGAATATAAATATGGCCAAGCAGACTTCAATCGAACAAGATGGAACCATTGTAGAAGCATTGTCAAATGCGATGTTTCGGGTTGAATTGGAAAACGGGCATAGGGTAGTGGCTCATATTTCCGGTAAGATGAGGATGCATTATATTAAGATCTTGCCTGGTGACAAGGTAAAATTAGAAATGTCGCCATATGATCTTACTAAAGGTCGAATAGTTTACAGATATAAATAAGGTTACTGATGAAAGTTAGAGCGTCTGTTAAAAAAAGAAGTAGTGATTGTAAGATTGTGAGGCGAAAAGGGAAAGTGTACATAATCAACAAAAAGAATCCAAGGTTTAAACAAAGACAAGGATAATTATGGCTAGAATTTCAGGAGTTGATATTCCCGATAATAAAAGGGGAGAAATAGCATTGACTTATATTTTTGGGGTAGGCAAAAGTTCTGCACAAACAATACTTGATCAAGCTGAAATCAGCAGGGATAAAAAGGTTAGTGAATGGACAGATGAAGAATCAAATAAAATAAGATCCATTATTGCCGAGAATTTTAAAGTAGAGGGAGTTTTAAAATCAGAGCTTCAACTGAGCATCAAACGATTATTGGATATTGGGTGCTACAGAGGATTGAGGCACAGAAGGGGACTTCCTGTAAGAGGACAGCACACCAAGAATAATTCCAGAACCAGGAAAGGTAAAAGAAAAACTATTGCCAATAAGAAAAAAGCAATTAAGTAATAGGTAATAATTATGGCACAAAAAAGAAAAGATAAAGCCAAGAAAAGAGTAGTTAATGTGGAGTCTGTAGGGCAGGCGCACATTAGGGCTTCATTTAATAATATCATTATTTCCATGACAAATTCTGTAGGACAAGTAATATCCTGGGGTTCTGCAGGCAAGATGGGATTTAGAGGTTCGAAAAAGAACACTCCATATGCAGCCCAAATGGCAGCGGAGAATTGTGCACAAAAAGCCTATGATCTTGGATTAAGGAAAGTTGAAGTATTTGTGAAAGGCCCGGGAGCTGGAAGAGAATCAGCTATCAGAACCATACAAAACAAGGGCATAGAAGTTACAACTATTACTGATGTAACTCCATTACCTCATAATGGCTGTCGGCCTCCAAAAAGAAGAAGAGTTTAAAAGCATTTAATTTATAAATAGAATATGGCAAGGTATAGAGGACCGAAGTCAAAAATAGCTAGAAGATTTAATGACCCAATTTTTGGGCCGAGCAAAGCCGTTCAGAAAAAAGCATATGGCCCAGGTCAGCATGGTAGAGGACGAAGAAAGAAGAAATCTGAATATGCTATTCAACTAAACGAAAAACAAAAAGCAAAATATACATATGGCGTATTAGAGCGTCAATTTGCTAATCTATTTCATAAAGCATCTCGCAAAAGTGGTATCACAGGTGAGGTACTGCTCCAATTACTGGAGTCAAGATTGGATAATGTTGTATTTCGGCTTGGAATATCACCAACCAGACGCGGTGCAAGGCAACTGGTATTACATAAACATCTTCTTGTTAATGGAGGTGTCGTAAATATTCCATCATATTCATTAAAAACAGGAGATATTGTGTCTGTTAGAGAAAAATCTAAATCTTTAGAGGTTGTGGTGAACAGTTTGGCTGGAAACAGATCGCAAAAATACCCTTGGTTAGAGTGGGACAATTCTGAGATGTCCGGTAAAATGATGACTTTACCGGAAAGAGAAGAAATACCTGAAAATATCCAGGAGCAATTAATCGTTGAACTTTATTCTAAGTAATACTATACTTTCTCATAAGCATATAATTAAGATCTTTTAAATATGTCAATATTAGCATTTCAAATGCCTGAAAAGGTAACAATGGAAAAAGCCGATGATTTTCACGGTTTGTTTACTTTTAAGCCATTGGAGCCTGGTTTTGGAGTTACCATAGGTAATGCCCTGAGGAGAATTTTACTTTCTTCACTTGAAGGGTATTCAATTACGGGAATTAAGGTTCCTGGAGTTTTGCATGAGTTTTCGACTGTTGAGGGAGTAGTAGAGGACATTTCGGAAATAATTTTAAATCTTAAAATGGTAAGGTTTAAAAAGATTTCAGATAGTGTTGATAGCAAAATTGTTATTCCTATAAAAGGTCAAACTCAATTTACAGCTAATGATATTTCAAATTTCACTTCATCATTTGAAATTTTGAATCCAGAGTTAATCATTTGTAATCTCGAAGAAAATGCTGATTTTGAGATCGAATTGACTATTGAAAAAGGTAGGGGGTATGTTCCTGCAGAAGAAAATAAACCGACCGAGCAAATATTTGGGTATATTCCAATCGATGCAATTTTCACCCCGATTAAAAATGTAAAATATTATATAGAAAATACTAGGGTTGAGCAAAAGACTGACTATGAACAGTTGGTAATTGATATAGAAACTGATGGCTCTATTCATCCGGAAAATGCGTTGAAAGGAGCAGCTAATATCCTGATACAACACTTTATGTTATTCAGTGATCAAACTATGATTCTTGAATCAGCCGATCTAAGAG
>DAOVVI010000479.1 GCA_030637245.1 Cyclobacteriaceae bacterium | reverse complement strand
GTAATATACTGAATATAAAAACAGGGATAAATACCATCATCTTATATTCTTCATTGACGATGGGATTAAGCGTTTCGGCTGTTGATTCCAGATAAACCCAAATAAAAAAAAGTAATGGAATCCCAATACTTAGATGGGCAATATTTATTAATTTCCTAATGTATTCCTTCCCGTTTAAAATTTCTGTCATGAAAAGTTACTTGAGTTTTACTTTGCGCTAAAATAGACAAATCCTAAATTAGACGCATAATAAATTTACATTTAGAAATTGTACTAAATAAAAGATCAATTCATGAGAAATAGATTTTTAAAACAAATTACATTTATTGGAATACTGTCGGTGTTAATTTACTCTTGCGATGGAGGGAAAAATACTTCAAAATCATCGGAAAGGAGGGATTCATTGCTCAACACGTACCTGGCGTTAGAAGATAGTATTCAAAAAGAATGGTCCATCATGATCGCTGATGATGACGACAAACATGTACTAATGAAGCGATTGCTGCTTGAAGTGAGCTACACTAATAATTATGATAAAGTCCGTTTCAGGGATTTAAACGATCAGGTCGATCAACTAAAAGCTATGAGATATGACCAAAAATCCATGAGCAATTCGGCATTAATAGATTCGTATGATAGCGCAACGTTCGATTTGTCTGATCAGATATTTGTATTTGCCAGGAACCATCCAAGGTACGATGATTTTCCATTAATGTCTGAGTTGATCGATGATATCAATGGTAAAAACAACTATATTCTCATGCACCGTATTCATTATGATAATCGGGTGAAAGAATTAAATTCCTTTAAAGAAAAAAACCAGAAAAAGTTGATGGCAACCGATCCTGAAATCGAGACAGAACATATGCCATTATTTGAGTTACCTTCTTGAATTGTCCTGTAATAGATATAAATACATATCTGATTATCCTAATTTACACGTATTGTTAAATAATTGATAATAAATTTACCCTGAAAAATAGCGAATCACTGAGTTTTGATTTAAGAGTGCCACTAAGGCAATTTAAGGTTTTGTTTGATCATCTTTTATTATCTCTTAACTTTACATCTTGATACCTGCATATGAGTGATATTATAAAACACGAATGTGGTATTGCAATGATTCGTCTCCGCAAGCCACTCAGTTATTACCTGGAAAAATATGGCACACCGGCCTATGCAGCAAATAAATTGTATTTGCTCATGGAAAAGCAACACAATCGAGGGCAGGATGGCGCAGGTGTAGTCAACATAAAGGTAGATGTGAATCCGGGTATTCGTTACATAAGCCGGTACAGAGCGATAGATCAGCAACCCATTTCTACTATCTTTAAAAAAATCAATAAGAAATATAAAAAAGTAAAAAAATCCTTTCCGGATAAATTTACCGATGCTAAATGGCTAAAACAAAATGTGCCTTTTACAGGGACAGTTTGGCTTGGACACCTCAGGTACGGGACTCACGGTGGAAATACCATTGAGAGCACACATCCAATGTTAAGGCAAAATAACTGGAGAAGCAGAAACCTGGCAATTGCCGGCAATTTCAATATGACCAATGTTGATGAGCTTTTCGCAATATTGTTGAAGCTTGGTCAGCATCCAAAAGATAAGGTGGACACAGTTACTGTTCTGGAGAAAATTGGGCATTTTCTTGATCTGGAAAACCAGGATCTTTTCGATAAATACAAAGGTCACTATAGCAATGAGGAAATTACTGAGATCATTGAAAACGAGTTGGATCTTGGTAATGTGCTCAGGAGAGCTTGTAAGGATTTTGATGGAGGATATGCTATAGCCGGCGTTGCAGGACACGGAGCTTCATTTGTAGCAAGAGATCCTGCAGGTATCAGGCCAGCTTATTATTATGCAGACGATGAAATAGTGGTTGTTGCATCTGAAAAACCACCGATAAAGACTGCCTTCGATGTAAACTTTTCAGAAATAAAAGAGATTCAACCAGGTCATGCATTGATCATTGACAAGAAGGGCAATATTACTGAAGAGAAATTCCTTGAACCACTCGAAAAAAAATCCTGTAGCTTTGAAAGAATTTATTTTTCCAGGGGTACTGATCCTGATATTTACAGAGAAAGGAAAGAGTTGGGCCGATTGTTACTGCCTCAAATTTTGAGTTCAATTAATTTTGATCTCAAAAATGCAGTTTTCTCCTTTATTCCTAATACTGCTGAAACTTCATTCCTTGGGATGATCGAAGGATTGGAAAATTATCTGTCAAAAAGGAGAAAGGATGTGCTAATCGATGGAAAACCCACACTTGAAAATATAGAGGACATCCTTGATTTCAGACCGCGTATTGAGAAAATTGTTACGAAAGACGCCAAATTAAGAACTTTTATAACAGATGATGACCACAGAGATGAACTTGTAGGTCATGTTTATGATACTACCTATGAAGTCGTGAAAAAGAACAGGGATTCCATTGTTATCATCGATGATTCCATTGTCAGAGGGACTACACTTGAACGAAGCATTTTGTTTTTATTAGACAAAATTCATCCAAAGAAAATTGTTATTGTATCATCCGCTCCCCAGATTCGTTTCCCTGATTGCTATGGTATTGATATGTCGAAGATGAAAGATTTTGTAGCTTTTAGGGCGGTGATTGCTTTGATCAAGGATCATGGGATGGAAAGCCTTTTAGATAATGTTTACAATAAGTGTATTGCAAGTATTGGACAAAAAGAGGT
>DAOVVI010000193.1 GCA_030637245.1 Cyclobacteriaceae bacterium | reverse complement strand
GGGGAACTGAGTGGCTCCGGAAACTGCATCACATGCAAATGGGAGGTCCATGCGAGATCCTCCTCTCACCATACGAAATCCATCAATCCCCACATGAAAGGTAGTTGTGTACCAATCCAGAGTCCATTCCGCTACATTTCCCGCCAGATCACTCACTCCGTATGGGCTGTCGTATTTACTGAAACTTCCCACTGGAGAAGTTTTTGAAAATCCGTCGTCTATCCCTTCATAATTGCATCTATATAATGCATCTGCATCGGGTGCTTCATTCCCCCATGGGTATTTTCTTACGGGGAGCGGATTTTTTTCCAGCTTCGAATCATCTCCATCCAGGTAGATCCCTCCAACATAAGCTTTTTCCCACATGGTTTCAGTAGGCAGTGTCAATCCACACCAATCCAAGAATGAAACAGCATCGTACCACGACACATAGTTGATGGGATAATTTCCCTTTTGAGGTTTTACCAAATAGGTATAATCAGGATCAATCCCCTCTCGTACGATCCCGCATTTCAGGCTGTCTTTCATTCGGGGATTCCATCCAAAACCTCTGTCGCCCATCTCGTTGAGGTAATCCGCATACATAGAAATGGTGGTTTCATTTTTTGCAATGAAGAATTCCCGTAAGACGGCTTTGGGCTCAACACTAACTGACGGATCTTTTCCTCCCCCCGGAAAACTTTTCATGATAAATTCCCCTCCGGGAATCCGAACTAACTGTAAACCCCTGACTTTAATTTCCATTAAATCTAGTTTGTCATATCCCAATTCGGCTACTCCCCACCAGAAAATCTTCTTATGGCCCGCAGATGTAATTATGTCGAATCCTGTGCCTCTCAAATAATCCATTGGAAGAAGATTCCAGTGTGCCCCTCCGTCCTGACTGAAACGGATAAATACATAAGCAGGAGTTTTTTCTGAAATATCTGTACTTTCCAAATCATATTCAATTACTATTTCAGGTCCTGCCATTTCTGTCACTTCTTTTTTTATGCTTACATTGGAAATATCAAGCCATTGCGAAAAAACATTATTAGAAAACAAAAGCAGTATAGCCGCTATCAAAATAGAACTTCGTAAAAAATTCATATCATTTTCAGTTTAAAAAATTTGTTCATGCATTGTCATAATGAAAATTTTGCATTATATCAATCTATACATCACCACTAAATTATTAAGATGAGAGTAATCCTCATTAAACTGTATCCGGAATTAACCACGGTTTTCTGTCTTTTCTCCTGATATACTTATTGGCTTCTTTTGAGTTTGTAAAATTGTTGTCTTTAGCATTGTATATCAATTTTTCATTTCCAACTCTGGAAGATATATTAGCCATCTGAACCAATAAAGCCGATTGAAAAGCATCTTCTATATCAGAATTAGGTTTGTTTCTTGATTTGATACAATCGATGAAATTGCCAATATGCTCTTCATTTGTTTGTCGGCCATACTCCGAAACGACCATCTCTCCCTGTGCATCAAAAACCTGCCAACCTCCACCATGCCTGCCTATCCGAAGAAATCCCTCCGTTCCCAGTAATTCAACCTTTGTACTATTAAATTCCCAGTTTGGGTATTGATCAGAATCACGAACACTAAAAGGAGTTTTCTTATAATTAGGCGTCCATAGGGCAGCTTCTACATGCAAGGTGAGTTTATCATATTCATACTCCGTCAGAAGCGTATCGGGGATTTCCCGGCCATCATCAAAAAATTGTACGCCTCCCGAACTATATACTGATTTGGGCGCTGATTTATCCAGAATATATCTTGCTATGTCCAGTTGATGGTAAATATCACCTCCTATGCTGCCGGTATTAAAATCCCACATATCTCTCCACCATGTGCCCGGACGATAAGGAAGTTTTGGCGCAGGGCCACACCACATTTCATAATCCAGTCCATCGGGAACAGGCGCCACCGGAGCAGTATGATTATTATTCATATTCAATAAATGATACACACGGGCAATATGGATGTCGCCAAGCTTCCCTGACCGGACATACTCTGCAGCATCATCCACATACTGCGAGCTCCTTGATTGACTTCCAACTTGTATTACCCGATTATATTTTTTTGCTGCCTCCACCATCTTTTTGCCTTCCCATGGGGTCACGCAGAGTGGTTTCTCTACATACACATCTTTTCCGGCCTGACATGCCATGATGGTAGCAAGGGCGTGCCAATGATCCGGAGTAGCAATATAAATGGCGTCCACATCAGGATCATTTAACATATCCCGAAAATCCTGAGTTACTTTAGGATCTTTATCCTGATATTCAGAAACTACTTCTCTGGCAACGGAAAATCTCCTTTGATTCACATCGCAGAGCCAGGCAACCTCGACATCAGGTCTTTTCACAAAATTGTCAGTCATATTCACCCCTCTGCCACCAAGACCCATGACGCCCAAAATGATCTTATCACTGGGTGCTGCATGAGTAATATTGGGAGATAAAACGGTATAAGCTGAAGCTGCTCCTAACGTTCCTAAAAATTCTCGTCGCTTTATAGTTTTCATGATTTTTAAGTTACTTATTGATAAATTTAATTCTATGGTATTTTTAGCTCTACTGTGATTTTATCAGAAAAGCTTGGCATTTTTTAATTTTTATTATCGCATTATCGCATTCCATCATTATCTCATTATTCCATTACCCACTAAATTTGTGTTAGTTTTTTTCTATCCTTTATACCCTGCCTTGTCCAACACTGAATCCAATGTCACCCATGAGCCATTTTGCCGGGTACTTTCCGCAGCGGCCTCCATAAATGCATAAATCTCCATAGTCTCTGATGGTTCCACAGGAACTTCACCGGTTTTGAAATAATGAATTATATGGTCCACCAAAGGCTCATATCCTTCCCATCCTCCCAGATAACTATTTTTTTCAGAGCCAAAAGCCTGGCCGCCATACGTCTTTTTGCCTTTGACGATACCACGAAAAGTCCCAACTCTTCCATCTTCCCATTCACCAGTTACCAGATCGCTGGATTCTGTCTTTATTCTTCGAACTTTTTTACACCCGCCTCTCATAACTGTAAACAAGAGTTCCACTCCATGAATTCCATACCAAAACAATTCCGAGTGGCTTGGCTCATAGCTGATTGGGCTAAAAGTTTCGGCGCCAAGTACATCCCCGATTTCTCCGTTTCTTGCTTCCTGAGCCTTACTCATAAACCGAGTGCCGGAACTGGAAAAAGTACTGATATTATACTTCTTTGCAAGATTATAAATAGCTGCAACATCTTTAAGTGATGCAGCGGCAGCTTTATCCATAAAAACAGGTTTGCCCGATTTAAAAACTTTCTCCGCTTGTGCCAGGCGATGCCGGCCATCGGCGGTTTCGAGCAACACACAATCAACCTGTTCCAGCAACTGATCTACAGAATTAACAATTCTGACTCCCTCTTCTTTGATCTGCTGTGTGAATTTATCAACTCTTTCATAGCATGAAGGTATATCTTTTGTGATAGTCGTATAAGCTGCCACTACTTTGAAACCATTATTGAGGCTATGAATATATTTGGTGAATGCCCCACTATGGGAAGTGTCCAGACCGATAATACCAATTCGTGTCTCTTTAGCATTGATCAGGTCTTTTGCAAGAATCGTAGGAGTTGTCAAACCAATCCCCAATCCACCGGCAAAGGTGGTTTTTATAAATTTTCTTCGATTTCCTAATGAATTATTCATATGTATAATTGTTAATTACAACCGTATTATCAAGCAGCTTAAAGTTCGGAATAGAAACGGATTGAATACTCGTTACCAAGCAAAAAAATCAGCTGAATATATTTTATGCTCGAATTTCAAATCACCTTAAAGCATGCTAAAAATAAATGTATTCAAAAATTAACGAACTTCAAACCTTCCTTTAAATTACAGGGGAAATCGAGTTTATCTTTAAAATCACCGTCATTCCTTCGCAGCGAGGATTTGAGTGGAAAGGCAGAGAAGGAATCTCAATGAAAATAGTTTTATTTCAAAACTTGTAAATGGAAATCAGCATCATTGAAGAGATTCCCTGCCTCGTCGGAAAGCAGGCTGATTGCTGTACACTTCGTTTCGCTTGTCAGGAATGACGATTTTCTAAAAAGGGTACATCTATTAATTCCCTTTCTTTATCTCCAAAACCTGAGATATTAATGAAGGAATTAATAACTTAGTACCACATGAAAAATTTAGGCAACATATTCGAATGTTGGTTTTGTATTTTTAAGGCCTTCCTTGCCTTATTCTTATTTCTAATAATTCCTTTTTTTCATGGTTTTGCATCTGGTACATCACGTGAAAATAATCCATTGACGACTTCTGAAACCGCAGAGGAATTAAAAAAAACAAATCATAATTATTATCTGGGAGCAAAAGTTGGTCTTGTTTATGTATTTGGTGTAGAATTGGAATATATACTTCAGACCAATGAAATAAATAGATTCTACCTCGCTACTGCTGTTCAATCTTCGATTATCGTAAATTCTTTTAATGCCGGCGGAGGATTTTTCCTAGGGAAATCCGGCATAGGTCTTGGTTGCAGATATCATCATCTTTTGTGGTTTGAAAGTGAAAAGGACAGTAAAATACAGCCGGGTTACGGACCTGAAGTAATTTGGAATAAAACCATTGGAACAAAATATATCATTAATCTTCATGCAGGTGGTATTATCACAAAAGGTTCCTTTTTTCATTATATATCTTTTTGTGTATTCCTACCTCTGAACAGATAAAACGTATCCTTCAAAATACTTTTCTTATACCACGCCTCTTTAATTTAGATTTTATTTAATTTGTACCGCAAAAAATTGAGTGTATAAAATATTCAAAAATTCATGGAGCAAGAAAGTATTGATATTAAAAAAGAGCATCAGCAAAAAATAAAAAGGGTTGTATCTGAGGTGGGTAAAGTGGTAGTTGGCCAGGAATATATGATCAACCGTTTGCTGATCGGTCTTTTCACGCAAGGCCATATACTTTTAGAAGGTGTACCAGGGCTTGCTAAAACACTTACTGTGAATACGCTTGCCAATGTGCTTCATCTCGACTTTCAGCGTTTGCAATTTACTCCTGATCTATTGCCGGCAGATTTGATTGGCACCATGATCTATAATCAGCAGAAGTCAGAGTTTGAAGTAAAAAAAGGGCCCATCTTTGCTAATATG
>DAOVVI010000058.1 GCA_030637245.1 Cyclobacteriaceae bacterium | reverse complement strand
CTGAAATCCGGTAAACAAATGAACCGCCTGATCCAGGGAGATGTAGGTAGTGGTAAAACAATAGTTTCTTTCATTTGCATGTTGGTGGTAATTGGAAATAGAGCGCTGGTAGCATTGATGGCGCCAACAGAGATTTTGGCAGACCAACATTACCATGGGCTCAAAACATTTGCTGACGAATTGGGGCTGGAGATTGCAATCCTAAAAGGGTCATCAAAGAAAAGTGAACGAAAGGTCATTGCTGAAAAGCTGGAAAATGGTTCACTCCAGATATTGATTGGAACCCATGCTTTGATTGAAGATACAGTTCAATTTGAAAACCTTGGTTTGGCAATAGTTGATGAGCAACATAGATTTGGCGTTGCCCAGCGTTCCAAGTTGTGGCAAAAAAATAAATCTTTTTTACCACATATCCTGGTTATGACTGCCACGCCTATTCCCCGGACATTGGCAATGACACTCTATGGAGATTTGGATGTTTCGATCATAGATGAACTTCCGGCAGGCAGGAAGGAAATCCAAACTATGCATAAATATGATTCCCATCGCCTGGAAACTTTTGGATTTATCCGAAAGCAAATTGCTCAGGGCAGACAGGTATATGTGGTATATCCATTGATCGAAGAGTCAGAAAAACTGGATTTAAAGCATCTTACTGATGGGTTCGAAGCAATTAAACGTGCATTCCCTGAATACCAGGTGGGAATATTGCATGGAAAAATGAAAGCAGTTGCCAAGGATTTTGAGATGCAGCGCTTTATCAAAAATGAAACCCAAATTATGGTAGCCACCACAGTGATCGAAGTAGGTGTAGATGTACCTAATGCAACAGTCATGGTGATTGAAAACGCTGAACGATTTGGACTGGCTCAACTGCACCAGCTTCGCGGCCGCGTAGGTAGAGGTGCTGATCAATCCTATTGCATTCTCATGACAAATTATAAATTGACCAGGGAAAGCCGTCAGCGAATCAATACCATGGTGAGTACGAATAATGGATTTGATATTGCCGAAGCAGATTTGAAATTAAGAGGCCCTGGTGATTTGATGGGAACTCAACAAAGTGGTATTCTCGATTTATTGATTGCTGATTTAGGAAAGGATTCTAATATATTGGAAATTGCAAGACAAGCTGCCACGGAAATCTTGAATGCTGATCCAAACCTGGAAAAAGAGGAAAATGCCTTGATCAAACAACAAGTGAAAAGCCAGCGAAAATCATCTCTAAACTGGAGTAGAATAAGCTAAAGTTTGGATCCTGAATATGTATATTCATCCTCTGACTCTGACAAATATATGCTCCCCGGTCAGCTGCCATATCAATAACTGCTCGTTGTGATTACTATTTTGACTATTTATAATTTGGTATTTAAAAACTATTCCAATACTTTTGCAGTCCGTTTTTCTGTGGGCATATCCACAACAAAATAAAAAGAGATGTACGCAATCGTTGAAATAGCTGGAACACAAGTAAAAGTAGAGAAGGATAAGTACTATTATACTCCTTTATTAGAAGGAAAAGATGGTGATAAAGTAGAGTTCGATAATGTTTTACTTGTTGATAATGACGGTAAAGTAAAAGTTGGTGCGCCGAGTATTAAGGGATCAAAAGTGACTGGAAAAATTCTTGGTCATGTGAAAGATGACAAAGTGATTGTTTTCAAAAAGAAAAGAAGGAAAGGGTATAAAGTGAAGAATGGTCATAGGCAGCAATTTACTAAGGTATTAATTGAAGGCATAAAATAATCTAAAAATGGCACATAAAAAAGGAGCCGGTAGTTCTAGAAACGGTAGAGAGTCAGAGAGTAAACGTCTTGGCGTTAAACTTTATGGCGGTCAGGTAGCTATTGCAGGAAATATCCTTGTGAGACAAAGGGGCACAACTCACCACCCTGGTGTGAACGTTGGCATGGGAAAAGACCATACTTTGTTTGCATTAATAGATGGAACTGTAACATTTAAAAAGGGCAGAAAGAACAGATCTTTTGTTTCAGTAGATCCAATTGAAGCATAATACACGATATCATTAAAATAAATTGGAGGCTGAAGCATTTTCAGTCTTTTTTTTTGAAAAAATCAATTATATCAGGTATCAATTTTCCTAATGACACTTTTTTGCCTTTCGAATAACTTAAATATCAGTTAAAACTTGCTCTATTAAGATTTTTTAAAAGAAGCATAAACACGCTGTTAATTTTGATTTTAACTCAAAATGAGGTATTTCTGCTTAAACTCTTCTAGTAATACTTTAATTTTTAATTTAAACCTTACTTAGACTAAATGTGTGTCTATTTGAAAAAGTCCCATAATCTCCTAGATTTGAAAACATTTTTTAATTAGTCTTTCACAATTTGAAGGATAACTTGAAAAAAGGCTATATTTTTTAAAAAAATATTGTAGTGCATATTAATAATTCAGTGGCATTTTGTAAATAATAAATAGTATGTCAAATACAAATGAAAATGACTTTTACGCCGTAATGCTTATCGATGATAACGAAATCGATAATTTGATAAATCAAAAAATGATTGAGGCTGCAAGTATTACACAGTATATTTATACACATACAGGCGCTCGCAGCGCTATAGAGTTCCTAAAAAATATCGAAAAACTGGAAGATATTGATGATCAAATTTTACCTGATGTTATCTTTCTGGACATTGATATGCCACTTATGGATGGATTTCAGTTTCTTGATGAATTTGAAAAACTTCAGAATACTACAAAGAAAAAATGTAAAATTGTAATGCTTACTTCATCCATAAATCCTCAGGATGTGAATAAGTCAAAAGAATATACTTATGTTAAGAAGTATATTAACAAACCTTTGAGTCAGGAAAATCTTGAAAAATTAGAGTTGTAGTATTACTACCTAATCCGGACAAGATTGGAGTAAGAGGTGATATCATAATTTTTAATACATCGATTTTTGTCCTTTAACTTTCAGCTTTTTTAGCTATTACGATGTTTAATAATGAACCACACAACGTATTTTTCCTAAAAGAGAGAAGTGCTCTTCCAGGAAACTGAATTATTTTGATCCGATACTACTCTTTGCTCAAAATATTAATAAACTCTTCATCGATTTTAACTAAAAGTGTTGGAGTGAAATAATCCATTTCTATATTTCTAATCTTTACCGCTAGACTTTCAATCTTGGACTTTTTATTTTTTTTCGAATCGCTTATGGAAATTTTAAGCATTTTAGTGAATATCACTACATGTTCACAAGCATCTTTTCCCAACAACCTGATTTGTCTTTGAATACTGTTGATAAGCTGATTAAACAAATCATAATCTCTTACCATGCAATAATGTAGCGCCAATATCGTCTTGACTTCAAGCTGGGCAGCAGGGAATTTTTTCAAGCTAATTTCATTCAATAGATTATTCACCCATCTTGCCGCTTCTCCATAACTTTTCTTGTAATAGCATGACAAAGATCTGTAAATAACATAGGTTATATAATTCGGGACATCATTTTTATCTGGCTCATAATCATGGAATAATACTTCGTTTTCCTCGTACATTTCCTCCATATTACTCATTCGTACGTGACGTTTTATTTTTGTCATTAAGAATTGTGCAGGATAAGTAAAGAGTGTATAGTTCGATAGAAGATCCGCGCAAGAATCATTTACCTCTTCAAAGAAGTCTTCAGCCTTGCGATATACCTTGTAATGATCGTAATACTCGAGTTTGAGATATTCAAATACGATTCTCAAATGATAGTATATGGAGTCAAGGTGATAATCTTCAAAAATCTTTTGAACATTCAGAATGATATCTTCGATAGGTTCAACTTCTTCTTGGATAGTTTCCTCTTTCTCCACATAAAGTCTGTGGTAAATGTTGATGCAACTCTGATATACATATAACCTGTGCGATTTGTACAATGCACACACATTGTTCATCTCCTTGTTCATCAACGACAGTTCCATTTTTGATCTAGGATCCCCGGAAAGCGCAAAATTTCCATACTTCTTGAAATATTCCGCCAACAGATCCTCTGCTTTATCTACTGCGAGTGTATAAGCCACATGTTTGTTATACAATTGAGAGTAATTAAAGTAATCGGCAGTATTGATATGAAGTTTCTTCAGAAACTTATAAACAATTGTCAGTTCGTTAGATAAATCATAATCAAGTAATTCCTTCTCAAGCTTTTTTAGTGTTGCCACTGCAATAGCTCTTTTCTTTGTAAAGATTATCTCATTAATGTTGGCAACCTTTTTCAGGATATCCGTGCGTGGATTTTCCATCTGCTGTAGCAGGTACTCTTCAATTTTCTGGTTGAGCCGTGATCTAAGGGTATAGTAAGCATTGGTATTCACATCCAATTCTTCCATAATCTTATTATCCGACTGCTGCTTTTCCCGCATTGCCCGAAGAAGAAAAGCTGATTTGTCTGCACTACTGTCAATTAGTGAATCATATATTGCTACAAAGTCTTCCTCTGAAAGTTGCTTTATGATGTTCTTGAGTTTAGCCATTCTGTGTCCTTAAAAATGTGAGGGAATAAAAATTAAATTTTTAGTTATTTCAATGAATGTAATATTCACCGCAAAAGTTAATAAAAAAAATGAATTATCAACGACTATTACTAAAAATTTTAGCGTGAGAGAATTTTTACTTCTGATTCTCGGCTGCAAATATTTTCTTTCCCGACTCAAGAAATGAGATGAAATTACTGATACTCAGGTCGTAAGACTTAGGCTCTAATAGTAATTCTTCATCATGATTCATAATGATATAAAAAGGTTGAGCATTGTTGTTAAATTTTCTGATTTGAAGATCAGCATTCTGCTTACCTATGGTTTTCTTTACCTTATTATCATAATCAGAATTGTACCACTCCGATTCAGGCAAATCAGTTTTATCATCGACATAAAGCGCTAACACGATAAAATCATTGTTTAATCTTTTAAGTACTTCAGGGTCTGACCAGACCCTTGCCTCCATCTCACGACAGTTTACACAACCATGTCCGGTGAAATCAATAAATATTGGTTTATTCTGCTCTTTAGCACATGCTAATGCCTGATCATAATCAAAATAACCTAAGATCCCATGCGGAAAATGTAAGAAATCAGAATATTTTGGTTGATCACATAATTTTTCTTCATCAGAACTAACTGAAAATTGGCTGTTGGTTCCAGCTTGCATCATATTAAAATCATGAGTCGATATGGGAGGAAGATATCCTGCCAAAGATTTTAATGGCGCCCCAAACATTCCTGGAATTAAATAAACAACAAATGTGAATGTCAAAATTGCCAGAATAAGCCTTGGAACGCTTAATATCTCCATTGGGCTGTCATTAGGCAAACGGAGCTTACCCAATAGATAAAGACCCATTAACGTGAAAATGACAATCCAGAAAGCCAAATAAACTTCACGATCGAGAATGCCCCAATGATAGGCCTGGTCAGCTATACTAATAAATTTCAAAGCAAAAGCAAGTTCCAAAAATCCCAACACCACTTTCACAGAATTGAGCCAGCCCCCTGATTTTGGCAAGGAATTTAGCCACTCCGGGAATATGGCAAAAAGTGTGAAAGGAACAGCAAATGCCATGGCAAAAGCGAACATACCAAGAATCGGTTTTAGAATCTGCCCGCCGGCAGCTTCTACCAATATACTTCCTACAATCGGACCGGTACATGAGAATGACACAAGTACAAGGGTAAACGCCATGAAAAATATTCCGCCAAGCCCCCCCTTGTCTGCCTGTTGGTCAGCTTTGTTAACCCATGAACTTGGAAGAGTTATTTCAAATAATCCAAAAAACGAAAGTGCAAAAACCACAAAAACGGTGAAGAAAATCAGGTTAGGCACCCAGTTGGTAGCCAACTCATTGGCTATTTCCGGACCCATAAATGGTGCTACAATTGATCCGATTAAGGTGTAGATAAAAATAATTGAAAATCCATAGATCAATGCATTTCGTATTCCCTGCTTTCTGCTTTTTGCCTTTCCCGTAAAAAAGGTAACTGTCATCGGGATCATCGGGAATACGCAAGGTGTAAATAAAGCCGCCAACCCAGCCAGGAATGCAATGATCATAAAACTAAGCAAAGAATAAGGAGAATATGTATCTCTTGATTTAAGAAGTCCTGTTTTGGCTTCTTTTGATGCTACAACTACTGAAACCGATGTGTTTTCGCCAAAGCTAAAATCCTCTTCAAAAGGAATGCATTTTCCATCAACATCGGAACAGACCTGGTATTCGATCGTGCCGGAAATCCCAAAATCTTTTTTACTTATTTTTATGCGTTGACGAAACTCTGCTGTTTCTTTAAAGTAAGTCACATCTCCCTCAAAGATTTTGTCATACTTTTTCTTTGCGCCGATTGGTTGAATCTCGCCAATCAATTCATAACCATCATTTTCATCAAATGTGAATGTGGCTGGGATGGGCCCGGGAACCAGATCAATGTCAGATGAGTATAGATACCAGTCTTTATCGATTTTGGCCTGAAAGATCAAATCAATTTCGTCCCCAGGTTTAGGAACTTCATTTGAAACGCTAAATTTCCATAAAGCGGGTTTTAATATGCCGGTCCGACTATCTTCTGTAGCATTATTATCAGAACCAGGCAGTTGCAAAGATTGAGTCTGAATCTGCGTTGTCTGATCAGCTTTTTTACTTTGAATAGATGTAACTATAAAATCACTGAAGGTAAACTCATCATCAAAAGGGATACACTTTCCATCCACATCAGAGCAAACCTGGTAAGAGTAACTACCTCGGATAACCGGATTTTCACCTATTATTTTTACCTTTTGACGGAACTCGCCAATGCCTTTGAAATATTTAACTTCTCCTTCCCATATCTCTTCATACTTTTTCCTGGGATTGACAGGTACAATTTCCCCAACCAATTCATAGTTGGAATTAGGTTCAAAAGTAAATTCTGTGAGCATCGGACCCAGGTCAGGATCAAAATCAGAAGAATATAAATACCAATCAGGATCAATGAGTGCTTTGAAAATCAACTCGACTTCATCACCGGTCTTTACTTCCTTTTCAGAAACATCGTAACTCCACTTTGCAGGCTCAAGAATTTGTGCACTAAGTCCATGGACGATAAATAAAGCAAAAAATAACACTGACATATTTTTCATAACCTTCTACTCATACAAATTAATGGCCAAAGATGAATTATTTTATACTTCTGATTTGTAACCAAAGTGACATGTTGTCAATGTACATTTTCAATTATTTATTGAGCAATGCAAAGTGCTTGTGGAACAGGATTACAGTTTCTATTCCCTTTAGAAAATTACTTACTCCAAAACTTTCATTTGGTGAATGAATTGCATCCGAATCCAGCCCTAGACCAAGAAGTATGGAATCTAAACCTAATTCCTTTTTGAAAAGTGCAACAATAGGAATACTACCTCCATCCCTGGTAGGAATTGGCTTTTTGCCCCAGCCTTCCTCGTAGGCATTTTCAGCCGCTTTATAAGCTATAGAGTCGATAGGCGTCACAGCCGGCTCGCCTCCATGATGTGCTGTTACCTTTACCTTCACTTGCGGAGGAGCGATGGATTTAAAATGATCCGTAAACAGTTGAGTGATCTCTTTGCTATTTTGATTTGGCACCAACCTCATGGAAATTTTGGCATATGCTTTCGAAGGCAACACGGTTTTAGCTCCTTCTCCGGTATATCCACCCCAAATGCCATTTACATCCAGTGTCGGCCTAATGCCCAATTGTTCCAGGGCAGTGTATCCAGCTTCGCCCGCCAAGGCATCAACCTCCAATTCCTTTTTATACTCTTCCTCGCTAAACGGAGCTGTGGCTATTTTTGCTCTATCCTCGCCAGACAGTTCAACCACTTTATCATAAAAGCCGGGTATGGTAATTCTGTTATTTTCATCGGTCATCGAGGCGATCATCTTACTCAAAATATTGATCGGATT
>DAOVVI010000246.1 GCA_030637245.1 Cyclobacteriaceae bacterium | reverse complement strand
CACAAGCCCGCCCTTCATAAAATGTTCTGTAAAAGGATATTTGAAAGGAAAATGCTAATTGAACGAACATTTTAAAATGCCGGCCTCCGCACTACCTGTACTGATCCCAGCCTCGCCGGCTGGCGGGCACGCTGATTTTGGAAACACCCGCCCGCCTTTTAAATAGAAACGGATCATTAACATTTAACATCCCCCAGGTTTTAGGCTTGATCCCAAAAAGTTCGTGTATGGCAAATCTAACAACTATTCGTATGGAGCTCACGTTTATTGGGATAGATTAAGTTATTGAATGAGAATCAACTGCTAAACGGTAAAAGACTGGACTTGAGGAAAACTGAAAATCTCAGAGATCACCTCGAATGGCTCTTCCTTGGAGAAACCGGAAACTATCGACAATCCCGCCAAATCTACTTTTTATAATATTTCAGAGCTTCAGGAATCTGTTCATTAAGATCATGGATCCGTGTTTCATGCGACGGATGTGTTAACATAAATCCAGGTGGTTTGTTACCTTCACTTTGTGCAGCCATTCTTTCCCAAAATTTTGGAGCCTCTCTTGGGTCATATCCGGCCATTGCCATGAATATCAATCCCATTTTATCAGCCTCCGATTCATGTAACCGGCTAAAGGGAAGCATCGCTCCATAATTTGACGCAACGCCGTAGGCAGTGCCAAATAACATCCTGGTTTCGTTAGGTTTGTTTGCCATAGCCATATTTAGCGCCTCACCACCCATCTGTTGCAGTAAGCCCTGGCTCATTCGTTCACTTCCATGATTTGCCACGGCGTGTGCTACTTCATGACCCATCACCACAGCGACTCCATTTTCATCTTTACACACATCCATAATCCCTGTATAAAAGGCTAATTTTCCTCCAGGCATGCTCCAGGCATTCATTGCACTATCTTCAATTAAGTTAAACTCCCAGGCATATCCATCTAGCTGATCAGACATATTATTTTGAGCCATAAATTCTTCTACTGCTTTTTGGATCCTGACGCCAACTCTTTTTACCATTTCAGATTGAAGCTTATTGGTAGAAAGATTAGTGCTGTCCAGAACAGTCTTATAATTATCATAGCTCATAGGCAACAATTCACTGTTGGAAATCAGAGAAAGCTGTTTTCTACCGGTAACAGGGACGGTAGCACAATTATAGCCGAATAGCGCTATCAATAGTAGAATTAAGGTCTTTTTCATTATTAGTATAATTATTGATTTGTAAGCTCTAAAAAAATAAGTAAATGATTATTTGATACTAAAAACGTGAAAAGATGTTTAATTGTTGAAAAATTCTTGCATACATTTTATTTGTACGCCTAGGCTTTATATTTTCGGCCTCAATATTTAAAACATGAAGATCCTGGCAATTGGCAGAAACTATACTGCGCATATAGAAGAGTTGAATAATGAACGCCCTGATGAACCGGTGATATTTACAAAACCGGAAACTGCGCTGCTCCAAAAAAATGCTCCTTTCTACTATCCTGATTTTTCAAGTAACATTCACTATGAAGTGGAAATAGTATTGAGGATATGCAAACATGGAAAGTATATTGATAAAAAATTTGCTCATAATTATTTCGACGCCATCGGAGTTGGGATTGATTTTACAGCAAGAGATCTTCAAGATAAAGCAAGAGCTAAAGGACTCCCCTGGGACTTATCCAAAGGGTTTAACGGTTCTGCTCCGATTTCAAAATTTATAGATAAAACTGAATTTACCGATATCAAAAATTTGGATTTTAGTCTGAAACTGGACGGAGAACAAAAACAGCACGGAAACACATCGTTGATGCTATTTAAATTTGACGAAATCATATCCTATATCTCCAAATTCATAATGTTGAAGAAAGGTGATATAATTTTTACAGGTACACCAAAAGGAGTTGGGCCAATTGCAATTGGGAATAAGTTGGAAGCATTTATTGAGAATGAAAAATTATTGGAAGTTGAAATTAAGTAGAGAAGGTATTTCTATTCTTCTATTTTTTAACATATATATTTTAAACCTTTCTGCACAGGAAAATCCATATATGTTCCCGGTCAGGACTGATCAACAGAACTATTTATCCGGGACCATGGGAGAATTGCGGGGAACTCATTTTCATGCCGGAATAGATATAAAAACAGGAGGTGCTTCAGGTTTGAAAATATTTGCAGCCGCAGATGGTTATGTTTCCAGAATTAAAGTAAATGGAGGAGGCTATGGAAATGCATTGTATATTGCGCATCCTCAATTAGGAACTACCACAGTTTACGGTCACCTTAAAAAATATAATGAGCAGATGGCTGATTATGTATTGAAAGAACAATACAAACGTAAAAGTTTCGCTTTAGATCTATATCCTGAAAAAGATGCATTTCAAGTAAAAAAAGGTGATTTGGTAGCGTTTTCAGGCAACTCAGGCAGTTCCGCCGGACCTCATCTCCATTTCGAAATAAGGGATAAGTATCAAAGACCACTCAATCCATTGGAGTATGGATTTTCTGAAATTAAAGATAATATCAGCCCGACAGTTCATAAAATTGGCCTGAAAACCATGAACAAAAATTCAAGGATCAACAATCAATTTGGCTTTTTTGAATTTACTCCCTCAAGAATAAAAAATGAATACACCATCAGTAAAACCATCCCTGTGTATGGAGAAATTGGCATTTTACTCATGGGCCATGACCGGTTAAACAACGCTTCCAACAAGAATGGGATACCACATCTTAACATGCGTGTGGATGATCAACAAATCATTGACATTACTATTGATAAGATACCATTTAGCAAAACGCGCCAGATCATGTGCTATCAGGATTACCAAATCAAAGCCAAAGAGAGCAAAAGCTTTCAGAAGCTTTTTATTGACGATGGAAATGAGCTGAACATTTATAAAACAGATAGTAACAAAGGAATTATTTATATAAAAGATTCCCTGGATCATGATATTAAAATCACATTGAAAGATGCATATGGAAATACTTCCATTGTCAGGTTTAAAGTAAAAGGCACGAATCCCCAGGTAACAGCAATAAAAAACTCAAAAAGCTTTAAGCCATTTAGACATTTTGTAGTTGACAATACGCTTGTTTTTATGGGTAAAAAAGCTGAGAATAATGGTTTTTTTACACACGTTTATGCAAACAGGATGAGCTATGAGTTATCTTCCAGCTATTACGTAAATAACTATTCTGTTTATCTGTGGGACTTAAGGTCCGGCATGCCGGATTCTATAGAAATGTGTGGAGAAAAGATATATCCCGGTCTGGAAATGATCATTCCTTCCGAATCTGATTTTAAATACTATAAATCAGAATTTGACCTTCATTTCTATGCAAAAACACTTTTTGATACACTTTATCTCAAATCAGATTATATGGATGAATTGGCAGCTGATAAAGAATTTTTCGAGATCAGCGAAGATATTTATCCTTTAAAAAAGAACATGAAAATCACTTTAAAACCCAAGCTTACCTATCAACACAAAGAGAAAGTATCTGCCTATTATACAACAGACCTTAATAACTTTAGTTTTCAGGGTGGTGAATGGGTGAAAGATAAATTTGAATTGATGACCAGAACACTTGGTAAATATACATTACTTGTCGATACGGTGCCTCCGAAAATAAAAGTTGTACAACAAAACCGGGATTATTTCAGGTGCTACATTACGGATGAATTGTCAGGGATAAAGGATTATGAATTATATATAAATGACCGGTGGATTTTAATGAACTATGACCCAAAACGCGATTACATCTGGTCAGAGAAACTGGATAAATCCTTGCCTTTCACTGGAAATCTGAAACTAAAAGTCCGCGATAATGTTAATAATGAAAAAATATATTCGACTACTATAAATTAAAAAAAATGGTTTTAAAAGCAGGAGATGTTGCCCCGGATTTTTCGGTAAATGACCAAAATGGAAATCCCGTTAAATTATCTGATTTTAAAGGGAAAAAGGTAGTTCTGTATTTCTATCCTAAGGATAACACCCCAGGTTGTACCGCCGAATCATGCAATCTCAGGGATAATTATCAGGCATTGCAAAAAGCAGGTTACGAAATTTTGGGAGTCAGCAAAGACAGTGAAAAATCACATCGAAAATTCATCGATAAATTTGAATTACCCTTCACACTTTTAGCTGATACGGAAAAAGATATCCATGAAAAATATGGAACCTGGATAGAAAAATCAATGTATGGCAGAAAATACATGGGTACAGCCAGGGTCACCTTTTTGATTGATGAAAATGGTATAATCGAGGAAATAATTGAGAAGGTCCAAACAAAAGATCACACGGCGCAGATCTTGAAGTAAGTGGCACTTCATACAGTTTATCCCGGATGAGTGAGAGAAGTAGCCAGATATAAATACGGTAGCGGTTTAATTTATCGTATAAATCTAAATTTTCATGCATGAGGCATACAGTTTATTATGGGCTTTTCATAATTAATTGCAAAACACTTTAATGCTTCTGACAACCCAGCAAGTCACGATGCTCACTATCGCAGGTTCTCCGTACCTGTGAAAATAATGATT
>DAOVVI010000549.1 GCA_030637245.1 Cyclobacteriaceae bacterium | reverse complement strand
CCCATTGCAATCTGGGCAAACGCGAACGATCATAAATTCCTTAACCCAACTCTGAATTTTCTCAGTCCCTCCTTCACTTTGCTTCTCAAGAAAATTAATGATCCCCTCAAATTTTGTATGCCAGTCTGTTCCCGGATATTTCACAGAAGAAACCGCCACAGGTACTTTGTCTCCAAAAAGCAATAGATCAATCACTTCCCGGGGAATTTTATTGATCGGAGTAGAGAGGTCAACCTTATTACGTTTCAGAATCGCCTGAATCTTCTTAAAAATCCATATTTCCCGGTAAAGTCCCAAAGGAGCTATTCCTCCACGGGAAATACTTAAGGACGGGTCTGGGATCACAGATTCCCTGGTGATTTTCTCAATTTTACCCAACCCGTTACAGGTAGGGCATGCTCCATATGGGGAATTGAATGAGAATGTATTTGGTGCAGGGTCATCATATGCGAGACCGCTTTCCGGATCCATTAAATGCTTCGAAAAATGATGTATTTGCCCATCTTCATCTAATAGCATAATCACTCCTTTTCCTTGTGAGAGCGCATTTTTAATAGATTGGGAGATTCTGAATTTCTCTGAGTCGATAACTTTCACCCGATCAATGACGACCTCGATATCATGGGTTTTATAGCGATCAACCTGCATTTTAGGCTCTAAATCCATGATTTCTCCATCAACACGTACTTTAGTAAAACCGGTTTTTCTTATCTGTTGAAACAATTCACGGTAATGACCCTTTCGTCCTTTGACCACAGGAGCCAGGATGATGATTTTTTTATGAAGATAGTTTTGAATGATATGTATAATAATCTGATCTTCTGTCTGACGTTTCATTTTTTTCCCGGTAACATAGGAATACGCCTCTCCGGCCCTTGCAAATAAAAGTCTTAAAAAATCATATATCTCCGTAATTGTGCCAACGGTTGATCTTGGATTTCTTGAAATGGTTTTTTGTTCTATGGATATGACCGGACTCAGTCCTTCAATTTTATCAACATCGGGCCGTTCCATATTGCCGATAAATGACCTGGCATATGCCGAAAAACTTTCCATATACCTCCGCTGTCCTTCGGCGTAAATGGTATCAAAAGTCAATGAAGATTTACCGCTTCCACTAATTCCTGTAACTACAACCAGTTTGTTCCTGGGGATTTTTACGTTGATGTCCTTGAGGTTGTGTTCCCTGGCGCCGTAAACCTCAATATGGTCAAATCCGGTAATATCCTGTGATATCTCCTTTTTCATTGATTTCCTTTGTTGTTGAAACTAAGCAAGTTCATCGCTGTATTTTCAACTTCCATACTATTTTCAGGGATTAAAATTCCAAATTTCAAATCACAAAAAACAAACCCGCCTGCCGGCGAGGCAGGTAAATTCCAAATTTCAAACAACAATGAGCAAAACTTGTCAAATGTATTTCGGGAATGTATAACGGTTCGGGATTTGTAATTTTGAAAATTAGTCATTGGTGCATATTTGAGATTTGGTGATTGTTATTTGTTGCTTTAGTTGATTTTCATTCGTACTCATAATAATATCTAAGTGCTTTCAGCGCATAATGGTTTAATCAACATATAACATTTATAGCCCATCTTCCGGTTCTGTTGGTAATTCCCTTACGTCAGGATTCAATGTATCTTCTTCCACTAGTATTGAAGTAGTATCAGCTATGATCACAGGTGTTTTATCATATTTTGGAATTTGAAATATATAGGATTTTCCTCTTCTTACAGTAAGGCTGTTTCTTCGAAGCCATGGATTATACCTTTTCAACTGTTTATAGTTAATATTATTTTCAAACGCCCAATCTCTCAAATTTTTAATCGTTTCAGTAATCTCAATTTCTTCCAGATCTTCTTTTTGATATAAATGTGCTTCAGAAAAATTAAATCCATATTTCTCCGGATGTTCAAAGATCAGTTTAATAGCGATAGCCCTAAAAACATACCTTGAGGTTTCTTCTCCTAATAAAAGGTCATAGTAGGAGGTTACGGCTTGCTTTGTCAAAGCCCTGTCCAAACCTCTCCTGCCGATATTGTATGAAGCAGCGGCATTGGTCCAGGAACCAAATTTTTGGTAAGCCTTTCGCAAATAAATTGCTGCAGCGTCAGTCGATTTCAT
>DAOVVI010000568.1 GCA_030637245.1 Cyclobacteriaceae bacterium | reverse complement strand
TCAATCAATAATAGAAACTAAGGCAATACAAATATGTATGTAGAACAATTATATACAGGATGTCTGGCAGAAGCTGCCTACTACATTGAGTCAAATGGTGAAGCAGCCATTATTGATCCCATGAGAGAAACAGAGCCATATCTTAAATTGCTTGAGAAAAGGGGGGCAAAATTGAAATATGTAATGGAAACCCATTTTCATGCTGATTTTGTTTCCGGTCACCTGGATTTGGCAAAACAAACCGGCGCCAAACTGATTTTTGGTCCAACGGCAAAGCCCAGCTATTCAAGCTATATCGCAGAGGATGGCGAGCGATTTGAATTTGGTGATGTGGAGATTCAGGTGTTGCATACTCCGGGTCATACAATGGAATCCAGTACCTTTCTTTTAATAGATGAAAATGGCAATAATAAGGCGGTATTTACAGGAGACACGCTTTTTATTGGAGATGTAGGAAGACCTGATTTGGCAGTTAAGAGTGATTTGACCAAAGAAGATCTTGCAGGTCTTCTATATGAATCATTGTACAGTAAAATCCTTCCTCTTGCCGATGATGTAATTGTTTATCCAGGCCATGGAGCCGGGTCGCAGTGCGGGAAAAATTTGAGTAGTGAGACAGTTTCAACGATAGGTGAGCAGCGTAAATTCAACTATGCACTTCAGCCAATGACCAAAAAGCAATTTGTTGAAGTTGTTACTGAAGGCATTGCTCCTCCACCTGCTTATTTCCCTGAAAATGCCAGGATCAATCGCGAAGGATATCAGGATATTAATGAGGTTTTAAAGAGAAACCTAAAGCCACTTTTATTAGAAAGTTTTGAGTCGGCAATTGATGGCGGTGCTTTGATTTTAGATACCAGGCATGAAGATCTATTTGAACAAGGATCACTCAGGTATTCTTTAAATATTCCATTGAATGGTCAATATGCGATTTGGGTAGGATCATTAATACCAATTGACCTGCCATTGGTTTTGATCACCGAGCCCGGAAAGGAGCATGAATCAGTTTTAAGATTAGCCAGGGTTGGTTTTGAAAATGTGTTAGGTTATCTGCAAGGCGGGATTGACACATGGAAAAATTCGGGAAAGGAAGTGCAAACGATTACCTCAATCGAACCTGAAGAACTGATGGATTATATCCAAAAAGATTATGAAGTTTTGGATGTAAGACGTAGTTCAGAGGCCGAAACTGAGCATGTAGCCGGGGCTATCAATATTTCACTAGTCGAGCTGGAAAATAAAATGGATGAATTGGAAAAGGAAGGAAAATATGTAATTCATTGTGCCGGAGGGTATCGGTCTATGACTGCCAGCTCAATATTGAAAAACAGTGGATTCCATAATATACTTAATGTCCATGGTGGTTTTGACAAAATTAAAAATGTGAACAATATTCCGTTGATAGCAGGAAAATGTCCCACCACACTTAGAAAGGAAAAATTAGAAGCAATGAAAATTCATGATTGATTAACACGAATACATTTGTGAAATTGTTTCTGGATACTTCTGCGTCTTACAATGTGGTTTTTATGGACATTAAAATGTAATCAATAAAGTATTGGTATGGCGTGATGGTCAGATGAAATAGAATACCATCTAATTCTAACCTCTAAAAAATGAGGTATAGGAAGATTTCTTGTCCCCTTTGTTGTATTTAAGACCTAACAAATCTTTTATTATTCAGTTTAATATTCTAATTATGCGGGCTTAATTTG
>DAOVVI010000112.1 GCA_030637245.1 Cyclobacteriaceae bacterium | reverse complement strand
GGATCTATTGCACCAAACCTGGTAATTTCCCCGGAATCAACCGCCCTCTGGGGGATTTGACCCGAGGCGTCCCATTTACTGCTCAAACGGGAAAACAGAATAGTCAACATATTATTATCATCAAAATATCCTGAATACTTCGTGAAAAGATTCAGACGATTGAAGTTTTGGGGATGATCAAATGGGCCATCTGTCATGTTGTATTCAATAGCCGCGTAAGCATGATGCCCCTTCAATCCCATTTGCTCTCCCAATAAATTAAACATACCAAGTGTCCGTAGCGTATTAAACTGACCGCCTTCCAGCTTGATTGTGTTTTTCTTCAATACATTTAAGGTAGAAAAGCCTACATATCCAGCTGTTGCCAGATTGCCTTTTTCTGTATAATAGGGTCCTTTCCCAAAGTCAACCACATTGATCAATTCAGGAATTAGAAAATGCAGATCTGCATACCCTTGCCCATGAGCGTGGGATACCATATTCACAGGCATGCCATCAACAATAATATTGATATCCGTTCCGTGGTCAGTATCAAAACCACGAAGAAAAATTTGTTCTGCTTTTCCTCCTCCTGCATGCTGGGCTATAAACAATCCTGGCACGATCCTCAATACTTCCTGGGAAGAATTCATCGGTCTCAGTTTTAGATCCAGTTTACTAATCGAATTCACACTATTCATTTCGTTGGCCGTGATCCGAAGCTGTGATAATTCAGTAGAAGAGGATTCTAAAAGTATAGTAATCCGTCCATCATGTTCGTGAACAGTAATTGTCTGATCACTAAATCCTACAAAGGAAATAAGCAATGTGGCTTGCGGCTCTTCCATAATCAATTCAAATCGGCCAAATGCATCAGTCACAGTTCCTTTTGCTTCTCCCTTTACCTGTATAGTCGCTCCAAGCAAAGGACTGCTATCCTCTGCATTAAGCACCACTCCTTTAATTATATGATGACCATAGGCAGCCTGGAAAACAAACCATCCAACCATGGCCAAACTAGTTGTTTTTAAATACATTTTAGTGAAATTTATTTAAAAAAAATACAATGCATATCAATTCTAATATTCATCAAGCTTAGATGAATAAATGACATCAATCGCAATCGTGTAAAAGAATTGAATATATGCTTTTGGAATAGAGGCTAAACCTTTGGTGGGGGAGTCAGTACTTTTAAATAACTTGATTTTAACTTTGCTGAATAAGTTGAGTGCCGGACTATTGATCTGCCAATCTGATCTTCAAGATTGAACGAATTTTCAAATAAATGCAGTTTGAAAAGCTTTTGGTTCTCGGGCAGATTCTGTTGATCATGCCTATCTTTTTGATTTTCCCCGCTACTTAAAACAGACTGCACAGATTCCAGAAATCCATGATGATGGTGCACATGATACTTGCCGTTTCCATGTTGGTGAAATGAGAATTGCTTAGAAAATATTTCCGTTGCATGAGACAAAAAGTGACCTCCCTGAAAAAGTCCATCCTGAAAAATCACTATCGAGTAGATTATCAGAAGACTAACTGAAAATACCTTTTTAAGTATGGAAATTTTCATGCCTCAAGATAGGGAATTTCGTAACGAAAAATGAATAATCAAATGTATATAATTACTGTCGTCCAGAAGAATTCAAATATCAAAAAAAAACATCGAATACATCCAATGGAGGACGATTTAAGTACGGTAAAAAACAAATTTAATATCAGGGCCACCCATACTCGCCTGCAAGGCAGGTCTGGTGCTTGCTAATTGAGAGTTAAATACTCTCCATTAAATCGGTAGAAAAACCACTTTTGTGTTTTCTTAACGTTATAAAACAAGCTACCATAAATCCAATTCTACCCGCAATGATGGTAAAACCTTTTATTAAACCAGTCATCCAATCCGTTGATGGTTTTATTATAAATAGGTTGGTTGTATAAAGTTCCAACTGACTCATAAGTGAACTGTAAACTGTTGACTCTGAATCTATAACAAAAAGTAATAGTGTGGGAATGCAAAATGTTATTAAGCTGTAAATGATAAGGTTTTTTGCCAGTGAGTTGGCTATTTTGAAATGCATGCCTGCCTGCCCTGTCTCGCCGGCAGGCGGGCGGCGAGGCAGGGATTTATCATGCCTGCCTGTCCGGTAGGCAGGGTTTTTCCATAGTAATGAATAGAACCATATCAGACTTAAAAGCGTTAATCCGCCACCTGTTGAAAATGGCCCCGCCCCAAAAATAGAAACAAGTATTTTTAAAACTGAAGTAAATTTATATTCCACATTATCCGCTAAATAAAGTCCGAATCCACGTGCTCGTGAAATTTCATAAATACTTGCGATTATTGATTCCATCAGATTTTTCTCCTCTAAATAATTGTTGGATTCAATGAAGAAAAAAATACATGAAAATAGTATTAGAATTAATATTGTTCCATAGACAGAAACTTTGGTGATAAAGGACCAGTCAATTGAATGATCGCTCAGCCGCTCTCTTAATTTTTTGGGAGAAAGCAATTCATAAATAACAAAAATGCCCAAACTCCCAAGAACCGATCCTCCAACTATTCCGATTTGGAGAATGAAATTTTGTCCTAAAACATCCAGATTAAAATACATTGTCGAATGAGAGTATCCTGCATTGGTAAATGAATTTATTGCCAATGATAAAGCTGCAATTAATTTATTTTGAAATCCGGAGTCAGTTAATTCAGTTGGGATACCATATAAGAAGAATAGGAATAAAAAGGATTCTGCTATTAGAGTAATCAAAATTGTCAGCTTAAAGGCTTTTCTTAGCCCTGCTTCTTTTTCATTTTTATTTCCAAATAATTTCCAGTAAAACCATAATAACCAGGAAAGAATGATAATTCCACTGATTTGTGAAATGATAAGTGAAAATAGTTGATATGAAGCTGGCAATTGATTGGAAAATGAACTGCCATTGATTTGGGTCAATGAAGATAGAGCTATAGCATAGCTGAGATTTAAAGGTGAACTTGATGAGACAAAAGCTTCAGTGAAAATCAGTTGATACGCTAAAAAACTAACAACGATGAGCCCTAAATATATAAGCAAGAAGCCAAAAAATGGATCAGGCTTCTTCATACTGATTAAAGGTTATACTTTTTTGCTTCGGTAAGCAGTTGTTCTTTATCAATGCTCACAACGCCAAGGTGCTCGCAAACCAACCCTCCTGCAAGATTTGATAATTCAGCAATAAATTTGTCCGGCAATCCCAGGGCTACACAAAGTGAAGCCGTACTGACAACTGTATCTCCTGCACCAGAGACGTCAGAAATGGATCGAACATGTGCCGGTATAAAATGCTGGTGCTCGTTTGAAGAGATAAACACTCCATGCTCCGATCGTGTTATTAAGACCTTCTCGACTGCCATTTTGCTCCTCAAGGATTTCGAAGCTTCAGCAATGGCGGCCTCGTCATCGTTTTTAAAATCCAGTTTAAGGCCTTCTTTTATCTCCTTCAGATTCGGTTTGAAAAGCGTTACATGTTCATAGTTCAGAAAGTTTTCTTTTTTTGGATCAACCGCAGTTGGTATGTTATTGGTTTGAGCCAATTGCACTATGGATTTTATAAGCTTTTTATCAAGTACCCCTTTGTTATAGTCTTCAAATATGACTACGTCAGCTTCTTTAATTAGCAGATCAACTTTTTTCAGGAGATTTTCTTTATCCTTTTTATGAAGAGGTTTGGTAGTTTCCCGGTCGATTCTAAGTAACTGCTGTGAACTTGAAAGCATTCTCTCTTTTACAGTTGTCATGCGGTCCTCACTCCGTACAATTCCCCTTGTATCCATACCTCTTGTTTCCTGGAGATCTAAAAATGATTTTCCATCAGAGTCTTTACCAATAACTGAACACAAAAGTGGAGTCGCTCCAAGGGCCGCTACATTTTTAGCCACATTGGCTGCGCCGCCAAGTCGTATTTCTTTGTTGGTAATGGAAATTACAGGTACCGGGGCTTCGGGAGATATCCGTTCTACTTTTCCCCAAATGTAAGAATCGATCATTACATCCCCGACAATCAGGGCCTTAAGCCCTGAAAATTCGTCGAAGATTTCATCTAATGATTTCAAATTGCCTTAGTTAAGTTGAGCTAACGCTTCCTTAATTTGAGCCAGCGCTTTTTTCAAATTATCATCGGAAGCTGCATATGAGATCCTGATGCAATTTGGTGATCCAAAGGCTCCACCACCAACAACTGATACATGAGCTTTACTCAATAGGTACAACGCCAGATCTCCGGAGTGATTTATTGTTGTTTCTCCATCGCTTTTTCCAAAATATGCACTTATATCCGGAAATACATAAAATGCACCTTCGGGCTCATTTGATTTAATGCCGGGAATATCACGTAGAAGATCCAAAACCAATTTCCGTCTTCTTTTATAAGCTGCAGCCATTTCCCTGGTTGGTTCCATATCTCCGGAAACTGCAGTTATTGCTGCTCGCTGGGCAATGGAGCAAATTCCTGAAGTTGTTTGACCCTGAAGTTTATTCACTCCTTTAGCTAACCATTCCGGAGCGCAGATATATCCGACTCTCCATCCAGTCATGGCAAAACCTTTTGAAAAGCCATTCACAGTCACAGTTCTTTCAAACATTCCCGGGAAAGCGGCAATACTCACATGCTCCCCACTGAAATTGATATATTCATAAATTTCATCGGCGATAACCATGATATTTTCATGTCTTAAAACTACATCTGCGACGCCCTGCAATTCTTCTTTGCTGAATACAGCCCCACTGGGGTTACATGGCGAGGAATAGATAATTGCTTTAGTCTTATCTGTAATAGCAGCTTCCAGTTGAGCGGCTGAGGCCTTAAAATCCTGTTCGATCCCTCCTTCTATAATAACCGGTACTCCATCGGCTAGTTTTACCATATCAACATAGCTCACCCAATACGGAGCATAGATGATCACCTCATCGCCGGGATTTATAATTGTAAGAAAAACATTTGAGATTGAATGCTTTGCTCCACCTGAAACAATGATGTTTTTTTCTGCACAGGTTATGCCATTTTCTTTTTGAAGTTTTTCAACAATTCCCTTTCTCAATTCAGGATATCCCGGTACTGGAGGATAAGAAAAATACAATCCCTCATCAATTGCCTGTTTAGCTGCCTCCTGTACATGTTTGGGAGTTTTAAAATCAGGTTCTCCAAGGCTTAGACTAATTACATTAATGCCGCGAGATTTGAATTCACGAGCTTTAGTAGCCATCGCAATTGTAGCTGATTCTGCTAAAGCATTAATTCTGTTTGAAAGATTACCCATTTGTAATTTTTGTTTAAAGAATGAAAAAATATGAAGCAAAATTAATAAGAATTGACTATCGCTTTAGCAAACTTTGAATTAATTATAAAAAAAATATGCAGGTCATAAAGTTATATGACCATTCGTCTCAATTTATACATGAGTATCCCTTAAAATGGGTTAAATTATAAATTGAAATATTATAAATTTAATAATGTGAATATTTCGCATAGTACCCTGGTCATGATAACTGCAAGAAAAATAACATATGCTTTTTTAATGGTGCTTATGCCTTTAATGGGATATAGTATCAATTTCGATATCAGCAAAAAGCTGGATCGCCTGGAAACTTATAGTCTAAAAATGAAAGGGGATTCAGTACTTGCAGCGCTCACCCTTGATTCTGCAAAAGCAGCATTTCAATATCATAACTACGAAAAGTCCATTGGTTATGCCGAAAAATCATTTGAGCTATCCAAAAAATTTCCAAATTCAGATTTTTCTGTGCAAAGTGTGTTGATATTGGCACGGTCATACAGGAATATTCATCTACAGAATAATTCTCAATTTGCTTTCAGTAATACTTTAAAATATTATATAAAAGCTATTACCGCTTTAGAATCTGCCGAATCAAAACGAATGCTTCCAACGATATATGAAGAATATGGTGATTTTTATGCGAAACTTAATTTAACGGATTTAACTATTGAGAACTATGATAAGGCGCTTAATCTGATCATTAATGGAGATGATTATGATCGCCAGAAAGAAATAATTGAGAAACTT
>DAOVVI010000012.1 GCA_030637245.1 Cyclobacteriaceae bacterium | reverse complement strand
CCGGTCTGCCAACGCTTTAGTCATAATACTATTGTAATCACCCAGATCTGCTTCATATTCTTTTGCCAGTTTTTCTACTCCAAACCCACAACTTACTACAAATGCCCCAATATAGTCATCCTTTCCAGTCTCCTTTGGAGCAATAAAATCACTCAAAGCAATGTTTGGCAGATTGGATGCTTTTTTATTTTGTTGACGCAAAAAGTTTAACGTTGTCAGCGTTGTTTTTCCATCATCCAGACTTTCATAGGAATGATTATAAACTTCCACATCATCATCATTAATGGAATTTGCCTTAAAAAATCCTATGACGGCTTTTGCTTCTAGCAATTTTTCCTGCACTATTTTATCCAATAGCTGAAGCGCATCCTGATGAAGTTTTCCTGCTGTTTCTCCAACTACTTCATCTTCCAAAATAGCGGGATATTTCCCTGTAAGTTCCCAAGAAATAAAGAATGGAGTCCAGTCGATAAAGGGGATAAGATCTTCTAATGAAACATCCTTAATTACTTTCTTTCCTAAAAAATCTGGTTTTTTCGATTCAAAACCAGACCAATCGATTGGTACTTTTTTTGCCCTGGAGTCAACAAGAGAAATTGATTTTTTTACTCCTTTTCGCTTTTCATAATCCTCCCTGAGCTGCTGATATTCTTCGCTAATTGTATGAATCAATTCATTTCTATAGTTTGAATCTGCTGATGTCAAGCGACTTGCAACAGGTACACTTTTGGAAGCATCGATCACATGAATAACCGGGCCGCTATAATTATGATCAATCTTTACGCATGTATGAATCCGTGAAGTCGTCGCCCCGCCAATCAAAAGTGGAATTTTTAGATTGCGACGTTCCATTTCTTTGGCTACATAGACCATCTCATCCAATGAAGGGGTAATTAATCCGCTTAATCCGACAATATCGACTTTTTCTTTTTGAGCAGTATCCAGGATTTTTTCCAGAGGAACCATGACACCCAAATCGATGATCTCAAAGTTATTGCAAGCCAGTACTACCCCGACAATGTTCTTTCCAATGTCATGAACATCACCTTTGACAGTAGCTAACAATATCTTACCGGCAGATTTTGGGCCACCTTCCTCGCCTGACTCGGCCTGCGCTTTTTCAATAAAAGGAATTAAATATGCCACTGCTTTTTTCATTACCCTGGCGCTCTTTACGACCTGGGGTAAAAACATTTTTCCTTCTCCAAACAAATTGCCAACGATGTTCATGCCATCCATTAAAGGCCCTTCAATCACTTTTATAGGATGGTCAAACATCTGACGAGCCAATTCAGTATCTTCTACAATATGATCGAGAATGCCCTTGACTAATGCATGACTTAATCTTTTACCTACGGGCCATTTCCTCCACAGATCATCCTTTTCAAGCTTTTTCCCAGCTCCTTTAACTTCTTCAGCAAACTCAATTAATCGCTCAGTAGCATCTTCTCTTTTGTTTAATAGCACATCCTCAACCCGTTCAAGCAGATCTTTGGGTATTTCTTCATAAACTTCAATCATACCGGCGTTGACTATTCCCATATCCAGACCGGCCTTTATGGCATGATACAAAAAAGCTGAATGCATTGCTTCCCTAACTACATTGTTTCCACGGAAGGAAAATGAAATATTACTAATCCCTCCACTAACCTTTGAGCCAGGCAGGTTTTCCTTGATCCACTTTGTAGTATTTATAAAGTCAACAGCATAGTTATTATGCTCTTCAATTCCTGTTGCTACTGTGAGTATGTTTGGATCAAATATGATATCCTCCGGGAAGAAGTTGACCTCATTGACTAATATATCATACGATCGTTTGCAGATTTCTATTCTTTTTTCATAAGAGTCAGCCTGCCCGTTTTCATCAAATGCCATAACTACAGTAGTGGCTCCGTATTTTTTTATTAGCCTGGCTCGCTCTTTAAATGCTTCTTCACCCTCTTTAAGTGATATGGAATTTACTATACTTTTACCCTGGGTACATTTTAATCCCTTCTCAATCACAGACCATTTTGAAGAATCGATCATGATGGGCAGTTTGGCAATCTCAGGTTCAGATGCTATGAGGTTTAGGAATCTTGTCATCTCCGCCTCGGAATCGAGCATCCCTTCATCCAGGTTTACATCAATAATCTGAGCACCCCCTTCTACCTGGCTCATGGCTACAGCCAAAGCTTCTTCATATTTTTCTTCCTTGATCAGCCTGGCAAACTTCCTGGATCCTGTCACATTGGTCCGCTCACCAATATTTACAAACATCGAATCAGGTTTTATTGTCAATGGCTCTAAGCCGCTGAGATGCATAAAACCATCTGATTTCACGACCTTTCTGGGTTTGTATTGAGCTACTTCCGATGCAATAGCTCTAATGTGATCCGGTGTAGTGCCGCAGCATCCCCCCACAATATTTACCAACCCTTCAGAAGCAAATTCACCAAGGACTCTAGCCGTATATTCCGGCGTTTCGTCATATTGACCAAATTCGTTGGGCAAACCGGCATTTGGATGAACGCTTACCGGAACATGGGCAATTCTGGAAAGTTCCTGAATGTAGGATCTCATCATATCAGCGCCGAGAGCACAATTCAAACCAACACTCAGAAGGTCCATGTGAGAAATCGAATTCCAAAATGCCTCTGTCACCTGCCCCGATAAAGTTCTTCCTGAAGCATCGGTAATTGTACCGGAAACCATAATAGGAATCTTTTCTGATCTTTCTTCAAAAAGGGTTGAGATTGCAAAAAGCGCTGCTTTGGCATTTAGTGTATCAAATATGGTTTCCACTATAAACAGGTCAACGCCTCCATCCATCAGGGCGCCGGCCTGTTCTTTATATATTTCAACCAATTGATCAAAGGTAATGGCTCTATATCCGGGGTCATTTACATCCGGAGACAATGACGCCGTTTTGTTTGTAGGACCAAGTGTCCCGGCTACAAATCTTGGTTTATCAGGTTCCTGATCTGTTATTTCATTAGCAACTTCTTTGGCAATTTTTGCCGCTTGAAAATTAAGATCATAAACTATAGATTCTGTTCTGTAGTCCGCCTGACCAAGTGATGTTCCACTGAATGTATTAGTAAGCAGGACGTCTGCTCCGGCTAATAGGTATTCACGCTCAATTTCTTTTATAATATCAGGCCTTGTAAGCGAGAGAATATCATTATTCCCTTTTAATGGAGATTCATGGTTTTTAAATTGTTCTCCCCTGAAATCCTCTTCAGTAAGCCTATAGTTCTGGATCATCGTGCCCATGGCGCCATCCAAAATCAAGATTCGTTCAGCCAGAATTGCTCTAATATCTTTCAAATTGACTCTTTTTTAGATTGTTAACACTTATCGGAAAGATTTTGAGGTGAATCATGTGAGCCACTTATCTTCCCACGCCTCAGGCGTGGAGGGATTTGGCACCTTTCTACCAGGTTGCCAAGACATCAACGGGCCCTTTCCCTCAGTCTTTCTGGATAAGATTTGCAAATATATGGCACAATAAGGAAATAATACAATTTTATATATAAATATTTTAATTTATAATCAAGATTTGATCAATTCAACCTTTTCAATTTCTTCTTTTGTGATTTTAAATAGCTCCTTATGAATATTGAATGGTTTTTTATTAGTTAATTTTTTCACTTCATATGTGCCGTCCTCTTTCATGACATATGCATTCACATCATCTTTCAAATTATAGCTGAGAATGTTCATGACCTGCTTTTTGAGCAATGGATCAACCACCATAAATAAAGATTCAATTCGTCTGTCAAAACTTCTTACCATGACATCCGCGCTTCCTCCATATATTTTCGAATCACCATTGTTATGGAAATAATAAATCCTTGAATGCTCCAGATATTCTCCAACAACGGAATAAACTTCAACATTTTCACTAAGCCCCTTTCGACCCGGCCGTAAACTGCAAATTCCACGAATGATTAATTTAATTGGCACTCCAGCCTGCGAAGCCTTGTATAATTCGCTAATAGTTTGTTTATCCTGAAGCGAATTTAATTTTATAATAATACCACTTGGTAAACCCTTTTTGGCATTTGTAGCTTCAATTTTTATTAAATCAACAATTTGCTGCCTCATGTCCTTTGGAGCCGTAATTAGATATTTATAGATTCTCGGTAGTGAATGACCGGTAATGGCATTGAAGAATTCAGATACATCATGGGCATATATCTCATTGGAGGTTAAAATTCCCCAATCTGTATATAGCTTTGAAGTAGATTCATTATAGTTCCCACTGGACATGTGCACATACCTGGTCACCTTCTCGCCTTCTTTCCTTACGATCAACAATAGCTTTGTATGCGTTTTTACTTCCTGAATACCATAAATCACAAAGCAACCGGCTTGCTGGAGTCTTTTTGCTTCTTTCAGGTTATTTTCTTCATCAAATCTTGCCTTTACCTCAAATAACACAGAGACATGCTTGCCATTTTCTGCCGCTTTCAAGAGTGCGGCCGTCACCCTCGAATCCTTTGCCACTCGATAAATCGTTAGTTTAATTGATAAAACTTTCGGGTCCTCGGCTGATTTATCCAATAACTCCAATAGCGGTTCTATACTATTATAAGGATGGTGTAAAAGTATATCGCGTTGTTTCAAAACCTCAAATATCGTCTCCTCAGATCCAATGTCCTGCATCGAGACAGGTTTTACCGGAGGATTGAATTTTGGAACCTTATTTTTAAATTCGTTATGTCCAATAATTTGCCAAAAGGCTGAATAATCAAATAAATTATCTTTTGTGACTTCAAAAATATTATCATCCTCCAGATCCCATCTGTTTTTTATAATTCGGAGCATCCATTTATTTGCATTTTCCTCAACTTCTATCCTGACCACCCTGCCGGTTTTTCTCGTTTTCAATTTTCTGCGCAACTCCTCCAGAAAGTTTGTTTCAATATCATCACTTTCATCAAGTGTGAAATCTCCATTCCTGGTTATTCTGAAAAGATTGACCGACTCTATACTTATATTCCTGAAAAGTTTATGAATAAATGTTCGTATGACTTCTTCAATTGGTACAAAAACTAACTGATCATCCCGGTAAATCTCAAAAAACCTGGGAAGATTAGTCGGGATTTGTATAAATGATAATCGTCTCTTTTCAGTTTCGTCCCGCTGATCAATAGTAACTGCTCCAAAAATCAATACCTGATTCACAAGCGATGGAAAAGTATGGTAACTGTCAAATACCATAGGAGTCAGCATGGGGAAAATTGTTTTTTTAAAGTACTCCTTAACTCTTTCCTTTTCAGCCTCATTCAATTCATTTACATTGAGAATATTAAAACCATGTTTTTTAAAATTCGGTCGAATATTCTTGATATAATGATCTGCTTGATCAAAGAAAAATTCATGACTCTTATTCAATAAATTTTTCCTAAAGGGAATTTCTCTGAGACTTGAGTAGTCAATACGTTCTTTATTAAAGTCGAGATAATTATAAAGACTCCCCACCCTTATCATAAAAAATTCATCCAAATTGGATGAAGTGATAGCCATGAACTTTAATTTATCAAAAAAGTTTCGATTTGGTTTTTTCGCCTGATCCAGGACTCTTTGATTAAATTTTAGCCAGCTTAAATCACGGCTTATAAATTTACTTTTTTCTATCTGTGAAGAAGTGCGATCGGTTACTACCATGTGTGTTCTATTCTAAAATAAAAGTAGGATTCATTAATATAAACCCTACCTCTATATTATATATGATAATTCTAAATATCTATGTTTGCATATTTCGCATTTGATTCGATAAATTCTCTTCGCGGCGCTACCTCATCACCCATAAGCATAGAAAATAGATGATCGGCTTCAGCTGCTGACTCTATAGTTACAAGCTTCAAACTTCTGCGTTCCGGATCCATGGTAGTGTTCCAAAGTTGTTCAGGATTCATTTCCCCAAGACCTTTATAACGCTGTACACTTACCGAATCTTCTTTACCATCATGAGCCATTTCCATCGTAATTCTTTCTCTCTCCCCTTCATCCCAACAATATCGCTCGTTTTTCCCTCTCTTTAACAAATACAAAGGAGGTAATGCAATATATAAATATCCATGCTCGATGAGCGCTTTCATGTACCTAAAAAAGAAGGTAAGGATCAATGTCCGGATATGGCTCCCATCCACATCGGCGTCAGTCATAATAATGGTTTTATGATATCTCAACTTTTCCATATTCAGCGCTTTTTCATCATCTTCTGTTCCAAAGCTAACACCAAGAGCTGTTATCATATTTTTGATCTCATCATTATCATAAATCTTATGCTCCTGAGCTTTTTCTACATTGAGTATCTTTCCTCTCAATGGCAATATCGCCTGAAAAGCTCTGTTTCTTCCTTGCTTGGCTGATCCGCCTGCAGAATCTCCCTCAACCAAATATAACTCACATACTGCAGGATCATTGTCGGAACAGTCCGCTAATTTGCCGGGGAGACCCGTTCCGCTTAGTACATTTTTCCGCTGGACCATTTCCCTTGCTTTTCTTGCTGCATGACGCGCCTGCGCAGCCAGAATCACTTTCTGAACAATAGTTTTCGCTTCTTTTGGATTTTCTTCCAGATAATTACTCAGTGCTTCTCCAACAGCAGTATCGACAGCGCCCATCGCTTCGGTATTTCCAAGTTTGGTCTTTGTCTGCCCTTCAAATTGAGGCTCTTGAACTTTCACAGATATGACAGCCGTCAAACCTTCACGAAAATCATCTCCACTTACTTCAACCTTTGCCTTATCCAATAATCCGGATTTATCCGCATAGGATTTTAATGTCCGGGTCAAAGCACGTCTGAAACCGGCTACATGGGTTCCTCCTTCAATGGTGTTAATGTTATTTACATAAGAGACCATATTTTCTGTATATGACCTGTTATAGCTCAATGCCGCTTCAACCGGCATTCCACCTTTTTCAGTATTTATGTAGATACACTCGTGAATGAGCTTTTCTCTGTTGCTATCCAGATAATTTACAAATTCGCGAAGACCCCCTTCTGATAAAAACGATTTTGATTTATTACTTCCATCATCCTCCTGTTCTCTTTCATCCTCAAGATTGATTCTTATACCCGCATTAAGAAATGATAATTCCCTTAACCTGGAAGCAATCGTTTCAAAATTGTATTCTAACGCTATAAATATTTCATCATCCGGCTTGAAGTGAACTATTGTTCCGGTGATGTCAGTAGTTCCCACTTCTCTTACGTCATATTGAGGTTTCCCCCTGGAATACTCTTGTTCATAAATTTTCCCGGCTCGATGAACAGTAGCTTTCAGCATTATAGAAAGTGCATTCACACATGATACACCCACACCGTGCAAACCCCCTGAAACTTTATAAGTATCTTTATCAAATTTACCCCCGGCATGAAGCACGGTCATTACTACTTCAAGAGCTGACCTTTTCTCTTTTACGTGAATATCAGTAGGAATACCCCTACCATTGTCTATGACACTTATCGAATTGTCCTTGTGAATGGTGACACTGATGGTATCACAGTATCCTGCAAGCGCTTCATCGATTGAGTTATCGACAACTTCCCAAACCAAATGATGAAGTCCTTTAACACTGAGATCACCAATATACATGGCCGGACGTTTTCTAACTGCCTCCAAACCTTCAAGTACCTGAATATTATCCGCTGAATAATCCCCTCTGGACTGATCTTTCTTTTCACTCATATTTTCTAAAATAAACGCAAAAGTAGTGATTTTTCAACGATTTTCATGCATGGAATTATGAAATAAATTTAAAAAATCAGGCAGAAATTATTACTTAGGAATCTATATACTATTGATCTATAAAATAAAGAGATTTTTTAAAACTGCCCGGTTTGAATTAATACTAGGTTACAGGCATATTCCACCTCTATTCCCTTCTTCTCAGCTAAATCCCCAAGCTCTGGATTTTCAGTGCCGGGATTAAAAATCAACCTTTTTGGAACTAAACTTAAAATATAATTATACCATTCTTTTTGATTTTTTGGATTGAGATAAACTGTTACTGTATGGACGTTTTCAATAACAGGTTTTTCTCTCAAATCCAAAATGGATTTCCCTAGAATTTCACCTTTTTTAATTCCTACCGGAACAAACTCAAATCCCGCATTATTTAGCATGTGAATCGCCAGGTTTGAGTACCTGGAAGTTTCAGGGCTTGCTCCAATTACTACCGTTTTTTTCATCTTAACTATAACTGATTTTTCGTGTCAAAGTTACATGTATAACATAATTATTCACTCTAAGCACAATTACACGACAATCTGAAAGTATTTAACCTTAAATTTGGAGCTTTATTACTGATGGTTAAACCTTTTCACAAAACCCACATCTAATCCATCAAAATCGACTCTGTTTTGGACAATAAGGAATTACTTTTAAAGTTAAGAGACCCGGAAACCATGAACTATGGATTCAATTTGTTGGTCAGGAAATACCAGCAAAAAATCTATTGGCATGTCCGGAAAATGGTAATCGATCATGATGATGCAGACGATCTCGTGCAGGAGGTATTTGTGAAAGTCTGGAAGCATATTGAAAATTTCAGGCAAGACGCTCAGCTTTACACATGGATTTACCGAATCGCAACAAATGAATGTTTAAATTTCCTTCGCAAAAAGAAAAATAAGTTCTTTCTTCCTATTCATGATGTTCAAAATGAACTTGCAGAAAAATTGGATAGTTCTCAATATATAGATGGTGACGAAATACAATTGAAACTTCAAAAGGCACTTTTAAAATTACCGGATAAACAACGGCTTGTATTCAATATGAAATACTTTGATGAAATGAAATATGAAGAAATTTCCAAAATTACAGGTACAACGGTGGGAAGCTTAAAAGCCAATTATCATCATGCAGTAAAAAAAATTGAAGCATTCTTAAAACAAAATTAAACCTTATATGACGGTTTATGTCTAAAGATTAAAATTGACCAAAATGAAACTGGAAGATATCAAAAAGAAAAACATTTATTCGGTACCTGATAAGTACTTTGATCAGTTGCCTGCGAGAATTCAATCTCGTGTAAATGAAAAAAAACCGGTTTTCGGACTATCTCTCAACTGGAGCCTGGCTTTCAAAGTAGCCGCTCCTGCTTTAGCTTTGGTTTTGATATTATTCTATTTTGACATTTCAACTACTGACAATTCAACACTTAGTTCAGATGAGTTGTTAGCCCAGGTAAGCACTGATGACCTGATTGCCTACCTGGAAACAACAGACATTACAGCCGATGAAATCATTGAGGAGCTGGATCTTTCAAATATTGAACTGGACTTTTATGAAGAAGGACCAATAATGCAGGATATGGAAATGAATGATGAAGATATTGATGCTTTATTGGATGAATATGGAATAGACGGAGATTTATTATAGAAATTAAAAACTAAAAATATGAAACGAGTAAGTATTATTCTAATGCTCATTTTCATCTCTCTTGGAGCATTTGCTCAAAACAGGGAAGCAATGAAAAAGATAGAAAGTGCGCGTATAGCGCTGATAACTGAAAGGCTTGGCCTTTCACCGGAACAAGCTGAGAAATTCTGGCCGGTTTACAGAGAGTATAACATGGAAAGAAGAGAAATACGTCAGGAATTCAGAGAAGCCCGGAAAGATGTTGACATAAAAAATCTTACTGAAGAACAGAGTAAGCAGCTTATTCAAAAGTCAATGGATTTAAAGCAAAAAGAATTGAATCTTGAAAGGGAATACGCTCATAGAATGTCTGATGTGATCTCGACACAGCAGTTATTTAAATTGAAAAATGCCGAGAAAGATTTTCAGCAGATGTTATTGAAAAGAATTCAGGATCAGCGTCAAAGACAGGATCAGAACCAAAAAATGATGCAACGAAGAGAAATGATGAAAGATAGAAATAATAATTAACCAAATCGGAGGTTACCTCGATAGCCTCCGATTTTATTTAAGAAGCATATTACCCCGAAAAAGTTGTTGTTTTGAGAATTTTTACAAAACTTATACTAACTATATTATTCTTAAGTGTCCTAATCACTTTTAACGCCAGGTCACAGGATAGTGAATACGATTCGTTACTGAATTATTATTTAAAAAGTGATTCCATCATTTTAGATCAACTGGAGTTTGAACTCGCAGCCAATTCACTGGATATTCTTGACCTTATTGACAGTCTTCTCGATACAGATTTCAGATTTTCTCAATTGTCACTGAGATTCGGATACACAAGCAATATAACCTACGCAGGAAGAAATTTTGGCATCGAACAGCATGGCTTTGGTGCAGGAGCATCCTATTATCATAAGACCGGTTTGTTCGGAGATGTGTCAGGCTATTGGAACAGCGATATAAAGCCAAATTATAATCCCACAATTTTAACATTGGGATATTTAGGAAATCTCACCAGAAAGTGGACTTATACGTTGAGTTATGATCACTTTTTTTATAATACTCCTGAAAATACCGATGCACTGATTTATTATCCAATCACAAACAGCTTAAATGCTTCAACCTATCTGGAACTTGGTAAGTTTACCTTGGCTGGTGATTATTCGTATCTTTTTGGAGAAGAAAATGCTCATAGGTTACGTGGAAACCTGATGTACACGTTCTCCAAAAACAACTGGGGATTCATAGACCGCTTTGTTTTTATGCCTACTGCCTCCATTTTAATGGGAAACTCAGATATATACCAGATTACACCCATTTATCCTGAGACGAATTTGCAAACAAGATACGAAATCCGACAAATCATGTTTACTGAATATGGAGAGCGTCTCATTAGATATCTTTGGAACAATCAAAAAGATAAATATTTGGAATTGGAAAAATATACTTATGAAAAGTATAGAGATGACATAGCCGATTTTATTATCACAACAAATAATATTTTTGGCGTCATGAACTACAGTTTATCTGCACCGTTCTATTTTTATGTACATAATTTTACATTTGCACTTAGCTATCATTATAATATTCCTGTCGCACTTCCCGGCGAAGAACTTTCCCTTAAACCTAATAGTTATGTTGGCGCTACGTTGATTTATAGTATTCCATTTTTAAAGAAAAAGAATAGATAGTTTTTAGCTTTATTTTATTACTTAATCCATCATTTGAATAAATTTGAATTCATTAATTTATCAAATGGAACATCTTTCCCTATTTGAGCTTAACAAAACTATTGGAGAGGTTTTAGCCAAAAACCTGGAACCATCTTACTGGGTAGTTGCAGAAATTGGAGAAATGAGGCATAACCAGAAAGGTCACTGCTATCTTGAGTTGGTTGAGAAGGAAGGTAATCAAATTAAGGCAAAATCGAGAGCCACAATCTGGTCATATACATATCGCAATTTGAGTGCCTGGTTTGAAGGTATTACAGGGCAGAGCCTGAAACCTGGCATGAATATCCTCTTCAATGCGATGATTCAGTTTCATGAGGTCTATGGATTTTCATTGAATATCAAGGACATCGATGCGCAATACACGTTGGGTGAACGCGCCAAAAGGAGACAAGAAGTCATTCAAAAACTGATGGATGATGGCGTTTTTGATATGAATAAGGAATTGAATCTGCCGACAGTTCCTCAACGGATTGCAGTAATCAGTAGTGAAACGGCGGCGGGATTTGGTGACTTTATGGACCAATTGTCAGGTAATGAGTATGGCTATAATTTTGATGTTGAGCTTTTTCATTCTACCATGCAGGGAGATAAAGCCGAAGCATCAATGATTGAATCGATGCTTCAGGTATTTGATCGAATTGAAGAATTTGATCTATTGGTTATTATCCGGGGTGGTGGAGCTTCATTGGACTTAGATTGCTTTGATTCGTATAATTTGGGAGGTTATATTGCTCAATTTCCCTTGCCTGTAATTACAGGAATTGGCCATGAACGGGATGAAACCATTGCAGACCTGGTGGCGCACACCAAATTGAAAACTCCAACTGCAGTATCCGAATTTATTTTGTCGGGCATGAGAACTTTTGAGGTGCAGCTTGACGAACATTTTAATCTCTTGGTAAACCAGTTAAATCAATCGCTGATTGAAGAAAACTACAATTTAGATCAGATTACTAATAAGTTCCAGAGAAATGTTCAGGTCTTGCTAAATGAGCAGAATCT
>DAOVVI010000119.1 GCA_030637245.1 Cyclobacteriaceae bacterium | reverse complement strand
TCACTGTTAACTTTCTGCAGGTCCCGGTTCTTTTCTATCAACCTAAATTGGGAGTTTTTTAATTCTGTTATATCCTCAATATAAACGGACACCCCTTTTATTTTCCCAAATTCCTTTATAGGGAAAGTCTTAATTTCATATACTCGTCCCTTATTATCATAATTATCCTGATCGAGATATATACCCGGTTTTCCATCAAGCGCCGACTCAAACCTACTTCTCCAAACCATCTGTTCTTTTTCATCACTAATGATCTCAAGAACATTTTGATTAATTTCCGGCTCCCTTTTATATCTTTTCTTTACTACATTGGAGAACTCAATATTAAAATCAATCAACTCATACCTGGTATTCATAAGCCAGGTCACACGATCTGAATTATCAAGAATGGACCTGAGATTGGACTCTTTATCGATGAAATCGACAATTCTTTCTGCCACCATTAATTCAAGGTTCTGGTTTAGCTCCTTAAACTCTTTAATAATCTCTCCTACGTCCTGCTGCAATAATGAAAAGGCATTAATCAACTCAAAATGAGGATCATTCTCACTTACCTCTATTTCAACGTTTTTAAACTTTCCTCCCCATGTTATCTGCCCGATTGCCTCCAACACTTTATTCGTACTTTCTTCATGATTTTTCTTGAAGCTTTCAATCATATCCACCAACTCTTCTTTACTTTTTTTAAGAAGGACAACCCGATCTTTTACAGACCATCCAGATGAGTATTCAATCCCTTTTTCGGGAGGAAGTTTTGATGTGATTTTATTAAGTGCGTCCTCAATCGAATCTGCAAAATAAAGATTCTCTACACTACTTTGATCAAAGAATTTGTAGATACGGATTAGCGTTTTAAACTTTGGCGTAATTACCAGGTAACGGCTTTTCCAATATTTTGAAAGTTGCTTAGTGGATTGAATAATGGCCTTCCGAACTTTAATACCCGGATTTCCAATATTTCTAACATCCCATACCAGATCAACATTGACAATTTCTTTATCAATGTGGGATTGTTCGAGTTGTTTTGTTGCCTTTTTTATATCATTAATATCAGGCTCTCCATAGGAAGAAATAACCAGAATATTCTTATTCAATAAAGCATATCGGCTATAAAACGAAGTTTGATCAGACTGATACTCTTTTAACCACTCCACATTTATCTCATGCCCTTCATGCCTGATCAAAGCAGTGCTTTCAGCAGGATCAAAAAGATCTTCAACTGTCGATATTTGGTTTAGTTCAGAAGACAAAAATTTAAAATAAAAGAGCTAAAAATTTTTTAAGGATAAAACGAGCAGTTTTTAATAATTTATAGAAAAAAATGCATTCTCCCTATGTATAAAGTTGATGAAAAAATTATAAATAAAAAAAGACCATACAAAGTATGGTCTCTTCTTATATGCAATATTTATCAATATTCTACTTCATATTAAAGGTATATTCACCATCTAACGCAGCAATCCTACTTCCTATTTCAGTTCCGTCAGGGACTGTAAATATTGACGTAAAGTTTGTCTCGGTAATCGGATTTAACGACATTAATACTCCATCCTGTCTGGTAATTGATTTTCCATCCTCACTTACCGTGTAAGAACCGGACGGCCAAACTGCCTGTGCCCCGGTAGGATGACCGGAAGTAGTCATATTTGTTTTAGTAAATGAAACTTTAAAGTTGATCCACATATCATCAGTAGTAGCTGAAGTTACCGGAACATTTACACTGCTGACTGTCCATTCCGCTTTACTGGTCAATATATTTATGGTTGCATCTATTGGCTTCACAGGATCCGTTTTGTTACAATTCTGAAAAACTAGAATTGCTACAATTGCAAAAATGCTTAATAAGGTTAATCTTAAAGGTTTCATAAGTTTTTTTATCTAATTCTTCTTGAATATCTTTTTCACACCTTTGATAAAATTATGATTTAATGTCGTCAAAAAAAAAATATAGAATATAAGAAAAACGTTTTTTTACAATTAGCGTACTTTTTGACTGGAATTACCACAATTTTCAATGGTTAATTACTTCTGAAGTCTATAAGTAATCGCTTATTAACATTGTTTTTTAGCAATCCTACTCACCCTCCGTAAAGGCATTTAACAAATAAAATGCTCCATCAATAACAATATCGTCCTCAAGAGTAAGGTCATCCATACTGGTGAGTTCAATTAATCCATCAGATTCAAGACCGGTAATAACAGGAAATTTGCTAAATACGATTCTCTCTGTGGAAATCTCAGACCTTTTAAATATGTATTCCTTTGTACCATCTACGACAACTGCCGTGACCGGCAAAGTATAAGATGGAGTGTCTTCTATTACTATTGATGCGTTTACATACATTCCCACAGTAAATTGTGCTTCATCCTCATCAATATGTACATGCACATTTATTGATCTTTTATCTTCCGACAAATCTTTACCTACCAAAAATACCTTACCTTCAAAAATATGCTCCTTCAAATTTGGTATTTTGTACAAAACTTTTTGACCTTTTTTTACTTTGATTACATCTTTTTCATAAACATTCAATTCAAGGTGTAAATGCTCCGGGTTTACAATTTCGAATATTTCCTCTGAAGGATCTACATGTTTGCCAATTACTGTGTTCAGCTTTTTTACACTTCCGGAAATTGGGGCTTTAAGCAAAATCCTGGGCTCAATTTTTCCTTCGTTAAGTTTATTAAAATTGACTCCAAGAAGATTCAGTTTTGATATTAATCCATCCAGCGTAGAAATAGCTATTTTGTGTTCAAACTCAGCCATTAAATATTTCTTTTTAGAGACAGCGTCTTGTTCACGTAGCAACTTTTGGCGATCGTACTCTTCTTTCAAAAAGGCTATTCTGGCATTTAATTCAATATATTGCTGTTGCATATCTATATAATCCATACTTTCCAGCTCAGCCATTGTTTGCCCTTTTTTCACATTGTCCCCAACCAGAAAGTTTATTTTTCGAACATAACCGGTAATCATCGGACTTATTACCGCGTTATTTTGTGGAGGAACATCCAAATAGCCATTCGCCTTAATGACATTGGTTAGATTACGCTTCTCGATATGACCTAACCTTAGCTTAATAGCTGAAACTTGCCCTGGTGTTAAATCAACAGAGTTTACGCTCCCGGAAGTAGTAGCTTTAACCTCAGTTTGATCTTGCTCCTTTTCATTCGAGCAGGCCATAGAGAGAATTAAAACAAATATTATATATCTTAATTTGTTCATATATCTTTACTATTTAATTATATAATTCATTTTCAATGTCGCCATGTTATATTCATGAAGGTTATCGAGATAACTCAACTTCATACTGATGGCCTGGCCGATGCTTCGAATGTATTCCAGATATTCAATCTCACCATTCTTGTACAATAAATCTGCATTCTCCATGATTATATCGGCATTTCTAAGTGATACTCTTTCGTAAGTATCAATTTTATCAATGAGCGTATTTCGCTGATAATTAAATACTTTCAGATCACTTATCATATTATAACGCTGCTGATGAAAGGCATTATTAAACATCTCGTATTGGATTTTAGCTGATTGGATCTGACCACTATTTGGCCGGAACCACAATGGAAAACTTACACTCAATTCCCACCCATCATGACCTTTGAGCTTATCAATCGACTGATTGAAATAACCAAAACCAAGCCTTGGGGAAATACTGGATTTTTGAACTTTTATTTTTTGTTCCGAAACCAGTAGTCCTTTATTCAAATAGTTCATCATAGCTGATTTTTGATAATAGCTAAACAGGCTGTCCATATTAAAGTCTAATTGTACTTTCGTTAACGAATCCAAATCAGCTTCATATACTACCTCGGCCTGCAAGACTTTCATCAGATTTTGTTGTGCTGCGATCTTGTCTGCACTTGCTTGCTGAAGCATCAATCTCAGGTCTTCATATTTTGCCTCCATCATCACTTTAGAAAGTAGATTGCTTTCCCCGGATTGATACTTGAGATCAGCAATTTTAGTTGCCTCCTCATATTGTAAAAAATCTTTCCGAATGAGATGATAACGGTCCTGCCTCCAGACAAGTTCAAAGTATGCGAGGCTTGTCTCCAGTTCTATTTTTCTGCTGACCAGTTGTTGTTCGGCTTCACTCCGATCTACCATGAGTTTCATGAAATTTGAAACTGATGATTGATAAAATGGCGTGCCAAAATCCTGTTTCACATACCAGTTGTAATCAATTAATTCAGAATTTATCTGACCATTTGTATAGGAGACTTCCGTTTGACCAAGGGTCCAGGCTGTCTTTACCAAAGCCTTCCGACCTTCAATATTCAGAGCAGCATTCTTTAATTCCAGATTGTTAGTTTTGGCCAACTCAATGGCATTATCAAGATTTATTGAAGGATTTTGAGCCTCTGACACAAATGGTAATAATGAAAATGAAATAAGTACCAGAATCACCTTCAATCCATACTTTGATAAACTATTTCTATAATTGCCTCCGTAAACCGCCAAATAAATTACCGGTAGTAAAATAAGTGTGAGAAAGGTGGCAGTTATCAAGCCGCCAATTACTACTGTGGCTAATGGCCTCTGTACCTCCGCCCCTGCAGACCCGGAAAATGCCATCGGGAAAAACCCCAGGGCTGCTGCGGCGGCGGTGAGAATTACCGGCCTCATCCTGGTCCTCGTACCCTCAATTATACGTTTTCTGACATCCGAAACACCATTTTCTTTTAGCTCATTAAAGTAACTGATAAGAACTATACCGTTAAGCGTGGCGATACCAAATAATGCTACAAAACCAACGCCGGCTGAAATACTGAAAGGCATATCCCTGATCCACAATAAAAACACCCCTCCAATGGCTGAAAGTGGGATTGCAGAAAATATTATTATAGCCTGGGTAATGGACCCGAAAGCGAAATAGAGTAAAATAAAAATCAGTGCCAATGCCAGTGGAACCACAACTCTAAGGCGCTTGCTTGCGTTCTGAAGGTTTTCAAATTGACCACCATATGTGATATAATATCCATCGGGTAATTCAATATTTGATTCGATAATTTGTTGTACTTCCTCTACGAGAGACTCCACATCTCTATTGCGCACATTTATACCGATCACAATACGTCTTCTAGTGTCATCCCTGGAAATTTGAGCTGGCCCTCTTTTTATGCCTATATCTGCCACCTCGGTAATTGGGATGCGTTGACCGGAGGGAGTTTCTATCATAATCTGTTTTAAACTCTCCAAAGATTGCCGGCTTTCCCGGTCAAAGCGAACCACCAGGTCAAATCTACGCTCACCTTCAAAAACGGTGCTTGCTATTTTACCGGCAAATGCAGTTGATATCAAATCATTTACATCAGCGACATTCAGGCCATATTGCGCCATCCTTTGTCGTTCATATTTTACGTTCATCTGGGGTAAACCAATGATCTGCTCAACACTAATGTCCGAAGCTCCATTTACGTTGCTGATTAGCGACTTAATTTTCGTGGCATTATCAAAAAGAATCTGGAGGTCCTCCCCATAAATTTTTACAGCTACATCTGACCGCACTCCTGTGATAAGTTCATTAAACCTCATTTCGATAGGTTGCGTGAATTCAAATTCTACCCCTGGAAAAACAGCCATGGCTTCTTTCATTTTATCTGCAAGCTCTTCTTTAGTCTCAGCGCTTACCCACTCTGATTTTGGTTTTAATTTGATAATTATATCTGACATTTCCATTGACATGGGATCGGTGGGTACTTCAGCAGCGCCAATCCTGGAGACCACCTGTGTTACCTCTGGGAAATTATCGATCAGGATGCTTTCTATTTTTGTGCAAAATTCAACAGTTTCTGCCAATGATGTACCGGGTCTTAAGATTGGTTGAACAACGTAATCACCTTCATCCAACGTTGGAACAAACTCTCCCCCCATTTTGCTATATACGAAAATGCCTGACCCTAGAAAGATAACCGCCAGGATCAATGTGATTTTTTGGTG
>DAOVVI010000316.1 GCA_030637245.1 Cyclobacteriaceae bacterium | reverse complement strand
GAGCGTGTAATTATAAATTACAATTATAAAGGCAATCACAGCGTGCTCATTGGTAAGCACCATACGCCAATCAATTACTGGAACGACAGTTACCACCACGGAAGGGTATTCTTTCCTACCATTATGCGGCCGCTGTTGTTTAAAGCCGGTACAATACCTATTCACACTACAGGTTTAGCCTTTCAGGGTCTGAATCTTGGTAAATTGAGGTTTGGATATGATTTGATGATTGGAAATGGCATTGGTTCAAGCGATGTGTTAGATAATGACAAATACAAATCTGTTACGGCAGCAGTTCATATCAAACCTGTAGATAAATTGCAAATAAGAGCCTCTTTCTATAATGACGTCATTTCTGAAGGAGCTGAAGTGCGTGGGAAAGTCTTTGATGAGAAGATAAATCAACAATTATACACTTTTACTATTGCAAATTTTGGAAGCAAATTTGAAGTACTGGCAGAAGGAACCTTTGCGACTAACTATGCTAAAAGTACTGGTAGCGTCAATTCCTTTACCTCCTATTTGTATGCCGGATTGAGGTTGAAAGAAAAATGGGTGCCTTACTTTCGGGTCGATTACCTCAAATACCAGGAGGAAGAGTTGTATTTTGAAAACGATGATACTACCTCTTTTCTAGCCGGTCTGAGGTATGAAATAAATTACCTGATTGTTGTTAAAATGGAATATCAGCATACCGATCGGAAAGAAATGGGAACCGCCGATTTACTCAACACCCAAATTGCAATAGGATTCTAAAAATGAAATACATGAAACTGATGATATATAATTTTATAATCATTTTAATATCAGGGATTTTACTGCCCTCACCCGTTTCCGCCCAGGATACCGAACTTACGATCATAGGTAATGCCCAATCTGTGCCTTCTGAAATGAATATGAATCAGCTTAAATCAGTTTTTAAAGGAGAAAGATTTCGATGGGAGGATGGCTCCAGTATAAAAATAGCGCTCATGAAAACAAATACATCCATTGGATCTGATACCTGCAAAAAGCTTTATAATATGACTGGTAATGAATTGAATAAGTATTTTTTAGCCTTGGTTTTCCAGGGGAAAGTAAAAGCACCGACTTTTTTTAATTCGGTAAGCGAATTGGAAAGCTATGTCGCTCAGACTCCGGGAGCAATTGGAGTTTCACAAAGTGCTACAGATAAACTATTAAAAATTATTCTGGTTGATGGGAAAAAGCAAATCTAGACTATTTTGTCCAACGAAAGTATTAGCATCTTCTTCCTTCCTCAACGCTTAACCAATAAATGAAAAATATGGGTCTAACAGTAAAGAGTAAAATATTATTAACAGTGTTATCTGTGGTAATGATGTTTTCTCTTTTTATTCTTTTTTACTACCCTGCAAGACAAAACCGTTACCTGATTGAAAATTTCAATAACGAGATTGATAATTTTGCAAAAACTGTAGCTCTGGGAGTTAAAATAGCATTGACCGAGCAAAATTTTGAAGGAGTAGAAACAGCAATAGATTTTGTCAGGAATGACAGCCGCTTGCAATTTGTAAGCTTAATTCAAAGCGACACCATCCGGGAGGCAGACGGCGTCGGCTTCAAAATAGGAAAGACCGTTTTTAAAACCTTCCCGGAAAATGTCGAAGTAGATACCGATGCCAGCTCTAATGATCATTTTATAATTAAAAGCGCTCCTTTTTCAACACCAATCATGTCCGGAGAAATTATGCTGAGTTTTTCCACTTCGGAAATTATAAAAAGCAGAAATCAAATCAGGCTAACTTCTTTGATAGCCAGCCTGATTGTATTTATTATTGGGCTCTTGATAGGATATTGGCTGGCAAGAAATATTTCAATACCAGTGTTGGCCTTGCGCGATGCTGCTAATAAGGTTGGTGAAGGTGATCTGACCCAGTCTGTAAAAAAGCGGTCACGAGACGAAATCGGTGAATTAAGCATCGCTTTTAATAAAATGGTGATGGATCTTAGCATGGAAGCTGCACTGGAGCGAGTCCGCACAAAAGCTTTGGCCATGCAACAAAGTGACGACCTGGCCATAACAATAGCATCATTGCTTCGAGAGTTGGATCATATTGGCCTGGCTTCAGAGTACAGTGGGATTGGCATATTTAACCAAGAGAAAAAACAAGCTAATTTTTGGACCACCAGTAATCCTGATGGAGGGAAAAGTGCATTGGCAATGGGAAAAATATCGCTCTCCGTTCATCCTTTTCTGGAAGGGATGTTGTCTGCCTGGGAAAATCAGGAGCCTTATACCTATATATTGGAAGGAGCGGATTACCATGATTATTATCAGCTGTTTGCTGCAAGTGGTGTTCGACTTTCTGAGGAAGCCATTAAGACATCATCATCTCAAGCTTTACAATATTGTTACACCGTAATGTTTCCTGCCGGAGCTTTATCAATATTTAGAAGTAAGCCAATTGATGAGGGCAATAGGATAATATTGCAGCGTTTTGCAGATGTATTTCATTTGGCATATACACGATATCAAGACCTGCAAAATTCTGAAGCACGGGCACTGGAAGTAATCAAGCAAGCATCTCTCGATCGCGTACGAGGTGAAATTGCCAGTATGCGTACCATAGAGGATCTTCCACGAATAACCCCCATCATCTGGAAGGAGCTTACTGCATTAGGAGTGCCCTTTATTCGTTGCGGAATATTTATTGTTGATGAGTCACAGTCAGCTGTCCAATCTTTTTTATCAACTCCTGATGGTCACTCACTTGGCGTACTTAATTTGCCTTTTGGTGTGAATAAATTCACCAGTAATATGGTTGATTATTGGCGAAAGAAACGCGTTTATAAAGAACATTGGAACAAGAATCAATTTCTTAAATGGATGCAAAACATGATCGAACAGGGTCAAATTAAAAACAAAATAAAATATCAGGGAGCCGCTGAGCCTCCAGAATCACTTGATCTTCATCTTGTTCCATTTAAGCAAGGCATGTTTTATGTTGGCAATACAACTAATCTTTCTCAGGATGAGATTCAATTGGTGCAATCACTGGCTGAAGCGTTTTCAATTGCCTATGCCAGGTATGAAGATTTTAAACAGCTTGAGGCTGCCAAAGATCAGATGGAGTTAACTTTAGGTGAGCTCAAATCTACTCAAACTCAACTCATTCATTCAGAAAAAATGGCTTCGCTGGGAGAACTGACAGCAGGAATTGCCCATGAAATTCAGAATCCTTTAAACTTTGTTAATAATTTTTCGGAGTTAAGTCAGGAATTAGCAAATGAATTAAAGGAAGAAATATTAGAACCTGAGATTAATAAAGATTTAATAGTAGAAATAGCTCAAGACCTGGTCCAAAATCAAGAAAAAATCAATCACCATGGAAACCGTGCCAGCAGCATCGTAAAAGGGATGCTGGAACATTCCAGGACTAGTGACAGGCAAAAGGAATTGATTGATATCAACGCCCTGGCTGATGAATATTTACGTCTGTCATATCATGGACTTAGAGCAAAAGACAAATCATTTAATGCTGATTATAAAACAGATATAGATGAATCACTGCCCAAGATCAATGTCATTTCTCAGGATATTGGAAGGGTGTTACTGAATTTAATTAACAATGCGTTTTATGAGGTTTCAAAGAAATCTAAGAAAAATATCGATGGCTATGTGCCTATTGTAAAAGTGAAAACGAAAAAATCGGATAACACTATTGAGATCAGGGTGACGGACAATGGCGATGGAATTCCAGCGAATGTTCTGGATAAAATCTTTCAACCATTCTTTACCACCAAACCCACCGGACAGGGAACTGGGTTGGGGCTATCTTTAAGTTCTGATATCATTACCAAAGGTCATAATGGACATTTGGAAGTGGATACAAACGAAGGTGTTGG
>DAOVVI010000128.1 GCA_030637245.1 Cyclobacteriaceae bacterium | reverse complement strand
CAATCACGAAGTATTATGGCGCTATCCGAACCTCACGTTGACCTGGATGCAATCTTCTACAAACAGTTATGGTTTCGACTTCCTGCGAGGCCAGGAGAGCAGAAGAAGGCTGGGTATTTATTTTCATGGTGTAAACGGAACTTTGCAAACTGATTACAGCGAGCATAAAATTTTACCGGAAGGTGATCGAATGAAAGACATGGAGACACCACCAAAATCCATCCCGCCATCGCCAGGCCATGAGCTGGAATGGCTTGATTGTATCAAGTCCCGCAAGCAACCAAGTTGTAATCCCGGATATCACATCCGTGTGGATGCACCTATCCAATTGAGTACACTGTCGCTCAAACTGGGTCGTTCTATTCGTTTTGATCCTGCTACCGAACAGATCCTAGATGATAAAAAAGCAGCAAAAATGGCTATACCGGAATATCGCTCTCCCTGGAAATTCCCAAAGGAATATTTAAAGAGCTGATATCGGAAAAATTTGAAGGTTAAAGGTCTCCTAAAAGATATAAGGCAAAATGTAAATGGTACTTACATTCTTAAGTACTGACTTTGCATTGAATCTCAGGTATTGCTTCCAAAGATTTTAAAAGTTCGTCATCCGGGCTTACTAAAAATTTCCTTGAAAGCAAATCCACAGATATATTTTCACCTTCTTCTAACAGGTTAACTTTAAATGAGCACTTTCCCGGATGCTTACCAATTAATTCTTCAATTTGATTGATTATCTGTAAATCAACGGATACCGGTTTTATACTAATCTCAATAGATTTGCTTAGCTTTTCCCTGATTTCACTCAGTAGGTTAATGCTGCTGATTTTAAATTCCGGCCTTTGGTCGCCCCATTGTTTCGTAATTACCACACCTTTGATATATAAAAACCAGCCATTTACCATAAATTCCTTAAATCGAATATAATCATCAGAAAAAAGGTAAAATGTATTGCTGTCATCGTACCCCTCCACTGTAAGAATACCAAATGGCTTTCCAGTTTTCGTCACCCTGTGTACCACCTCTGTCACAATCCCGGCAACACTGATTTCCGATCCAATTCTACTTTCCAATTCTTTCAGGTCAGAAAATTTATTATTGGTAAACGAATTAATTTCAAACTTAAATTGATCCAGAGGATGGCCTGAAATATAAAATCCCACAACCTCCTTTTCAATTTTCAATTTCTCCAATTCCCCATACGGTTCACAATTCGGAACTTTAGGCACAGGTATTTGCAATCCATTTTCACCACCGAACAAACTCTGCTGCGCTGAATTTTTTTCCGATTGTTCTTTATTTCCATACCTGATCACCTTCTCGATAAGATTCATGTCGTTATCCGGCTCAAATAAAAACTGTCGTCTGTGATACTCCCCGAAACAATCGAAAGCCCCTGACATAGCCATGCACTCAAACGTCTTTTTATTTACTGCGCGTAAATTGACCCTTTTAGCAAAATCAAAAATATCCATATAGGCTCCATGTGCTCTTTCCTGTATGATAGCCTGGACCGCAGCCTCTCCTGCTCCTTTTATCGCCCCCAATCCAAATCGAATTTCACCGTCTTTATTTACCTCAAAATTGATCCCGGACTCATTGATATTCGGCCCAAGGACATTGATTCCCTGATGACGACATTCTTCCATGAAGAACGTCACTTTATCTATCTGATTCTGATTGTGAGTTAACACCGAAGCCATGTATTCAGCGGGGTAATGCGCTTTCAAGTATGCCGTTTGATACGCAACTATTGAATAACAGGTAGAATGTGATTTATTAAATGCATATTCCGCAAATGCTTCCCAATCCTTCCAAACCTTTTCAGCTACAGTTACGTCATGTCCATTCACCTTACACCCTTCAAGAAACTTGGGTTTTAATTTCTCCAGCAACGCAAACATCTTCTTACCCATGGCTTTGCGAAGTACATCGGCGTCGCCTTTGGAGAAACCGGCCAATTTTTGGGAAAGCAACATCACCTGTTCCTGGTACACGGTAATGCCATAGGTTTCATCCAGATATTCCTCCATAGAGGGAATATCATAAGAGATCTCTTCTTCACCATTTTTTCTCTTGATGAAATTGGGAATATACTCCATAGGTCCAGGCCGGTAAAGGGCATTCATGGCGATAAGATCTCCAAACTTATCCGGTTTCAGGCCTCTGAGATGTTTTTGCATTCCAGCACTCTCAAACTGAAATGTACCATTGGTATGCCCTTTCTGATACAATTTAAATGTCTTTTCATCGTCTAAGGGAATCGTATCGATATCTATCTTTATACCATGTTGTTTCTCAATATTTACCAGCGCCGTTTTAATGATGGAAAGTGTCTTCAAACCCAGAAAGTCCATCTTGAGCATACCGGCGCTTTCTACCACACTGTTGTCAAACTGCGTCACATACAGATCAGAATCTTTGGAAACACAAACCGGAATTAATTTGGTAATATCATCCGGGGTAATGATCACCCCACAAGCGTGAAGGCCGGTATTTCGAACCGATCCCTCCAACACTTTTGCCTGCTTTAAAACCTCAGCTTCTTTACTCTGGTTTTTACTTATTTCTTCCAACTCGGGCACTTCTTTAAATGCTTTTTCCAATGTAGTTCCCGGCCTTTCTGGAACCAATTTGGCTAAGTTGTTTGCGTCGGAAAGTGGTAATTCCATCACCCTTGCCGCATCCCGAATCGAAGATTTAGCAGCCATGCTACCATAAGTGATGATCTGCGCCACCTGGCTCTTTCCATATTTTTTAACTACATAATCAATTATTTTTCCACGTCCTTCATCATCAAAATCAATGTCGATATCAGGAAGGGATACCCTGTCCGGATTTAAAAACCGCTCAAAAAGCAGATCGTACTCAATCGGGTCAACATTGGTTATTCCAATGCAATAGGCTACCGCAGACCCTGCTGCAGACCCCCTGCCAGGCCCTACAGACACACCCATTTTCCTCGCTTCGGAAGTGAAGTCCTGAACGATCAGAAAATAACCGGGGTAGCCCGTATTTTTAATGGTTTCCAATTCAAACTCCAGCCTTTCTTTTATTTCAGAAGTTATTTCTTTATATCGTCTTTTGGCGCCCAAATAAGTAAGATGCTTTAGATAATCGTCTTCCGTTTCAAATCCTTCAGGAATATCAAACGCCGGTAACAGGACGTCTCGATCCAGCTCGAACGATTCAACCTTGTTCACGATTTCATTGATATGCTCAATAGCTTCCGGGACATCCTTAAAGAGCTCTTTCATCTCCTCCTGGGATTTGAAATAAAATTCCTGGTTTGGAAAGCCATATCTGAAACCTCGTCCCCTCCCAATTGGTGTCGATTGCAATTCATTTTCCTTTACACACAATAAAATATCATGCGCGTTGGCATTACTTTGATCAAGATAATAGACGTTGTTGGAGGCAATTACTTTTACATCGTACTTTCCAGCCAATCTAAGCAACACCTCATTTACCCTATTATTTTCCTCTAAACCATGACGCAGCAATTCAATGTAAAAATCTTCGCCAAACACACGGAGCCACCATTTCAAAGCATCTTCAGCCTGGTGTTCACCCACATTCAAAATCATGTTCGGAATTTCCCCGCTTAAGCCACCCGAAAGAGCTATAACATTTTCTGAATAGCGCTCAATGAGTTCTTTATCAATTCTTGGATATAAACCATACAATCCTTCTGTATATCCATAGGAACTCAACTTTGCTAAATGGAGGTATCCATCTTTATTTTTAGCCAGCAATACCTGGTTGAATCGTTTATCCGGGCTGTCCTTGGTAAACTTTAGTTTCAAGCGCTCCTCTGCCACATAATACTCACATCCAAGAATTGGTTTAATGTCATTAGCCAAGGCTTCCCGAACAAACTTGAATGCCCCGTACATATTGCCCAAATCTGTCAGCGCAACAGCAGGCATGCTATATTCTTTTGCTTTCCGTATAATGCCTTTTATATCAGGTGTCGCCTGAAGCACAGAAAACTGCGAATGCAAATGAAGATGACAATAAGGCGTTGTCACCTCGCGATGCATTACAGCTGTATCAACAAATTTTACATTGGATGTACCTTTCCTCGCAAAGTTGGCGATCTCCAGTTTTGGTTCTTCGTAATCAATCTCGTCAATTGGAGTGTCATCTACGGGTAAGACAACTTTCTGAGTGATTAAGCCAAAATAACACTTGGCATTAGCCGCAACATCATAGGCCGCATCGTGGGCGTCTTCAAATTCTTCACCAAATAGTTTTTTATAAAGCTCTAAAAGCCTGGGCCACTTAAACTGGCCTCCACGACCTCCGGGGATAGCGCAAAATTCAGTGGAAGCCAACTGGGTATCCAGCGCTTCCTTTTTAATTATTATATTTTCTTTTTCCCTTCTTAAATATTCCGAACCAACCACTTTGACGTCAAAATCCAGAATATTATGACCTATGATCAGCTCTGCTTTATTGAGATCTTCGGTAAACCGATCAAGTACTTCATCTAATTGCTTACCTTCATCGAGCGCTCTTTGTGTAGATATTCCATGGACTTTTTCCGCATTGAAAGGAATAGTGAATCCATCAGGCTTGACTATATAATTTTCATTGGAAAGCAACTTTCCTGTAGGATCATGGAGTTGCCAGGCAATTTGAACGACCCGTGGCCAGTTGTCAAAATCGCTAAGCGGTGCTTGTTTATTTTTTGGTAACCCTGTGGTTTCCGTATCAAAAATCAGGTACATAATTGTAGATCAGAATATTATCAATGATCGGTTTAAGTATCGCTGTAAATAAACCGAAATGAGAGTTTTAAATTATAGAAATCTCATGGATTTTTAGTGGTTTTTGAGATAAAAATTAAGGAGAAGGTTAAGGCATCATCAGGTTTTAAATCGGACTCCATTCAGTCGTTCGCTTGCAGCGAGTGACAAATATTATTCTAAGTGTTTTAAACACATTAATACAATCTTTGGGGCTGACTTAGATGACGCCCTGTCGCAGCTTTGGATTTAAACAGCACCTTCTCTAGCCTTATAACTATTACGGCTTCATCAAATGCACCAGCTTCTTAGTCTCAAAAAAATCTTCCTTGAAAAGCATGGAGATTTCATGAATTTCAGCTTGCCATGAAATCTGGCTTAATTCCTCATCCAAATCTCCTCCCTTTATGTATATAATTCCATTGCCGATTCCTGAAGAATTTCCTTTCTTAATTTTACCAGAAACCCATGAAACAAAAGTTGGCAGGTCTGTAACCGCCCTGCTAACCACTACATCAAATTGCCGTTTGATTTCTTCGGCCCGGATCTGGATCCCTTTCGCGTTATGGATATTTAATTCTTTAATAGCTTCATTTACCACTTTTATCTTTTTGCCAATGGAATCTATTAAAGTGAAATTGACATCTTCAAAATAAATGCTCAACGGGATGCCTGGAAACCCGCCTCCGGTACCCACATCCAACACATTTATACCTTTTTTTAATTTAAAAACTTTGGCAATCGAAAGCGAATGCAGTACATGTCGTAAATAAAGCTCATCAATATCTTTTCTGGAAATAACATTGATTTTCGCATTCCAGTCATGGTAAAATTTCCATAATTGTCCGTACAAGTCCAACTGCTTATCAGATAATTCCGGAAAGTACTTTGGTATTAATTCAAAATAAGCATACATATTATCTGAGCTTAACCTGATTATATATGCTGTTCCTGACCCTTTACCAGGTCATACAGAAGTTCACGAGCTCTATGGAGTTGAGCTTTTACCGTCCCAAGCGGTGCTTCAAGTTCTCTGGCTATTTCTACCTAAGACAGCTCGTACAAAGGCCTCAAT
>DAOVVI010000230.1 GCA_030637245.1 Cyclobacteriaceae bacterium | reverse complement strand
GATTCCACTTATTGATATTCTGGATAAAACCATAACTCCGATGGGTGGAAGACTTATGAAAAAATGGCTTATTATGCCATTAAAGGAGAAAACCCCCATCGGTGATCGACTGCAGATGGTGGAGGCATTTTATGAAGATGAAGAGCTTAGGGATGAACTTGAATCACTCCTGAAACACATCGCTGATTTGGAAAGACTGATTAGCAAGGTGGCAGTTGGCAGGATCAACCCAAGAGAGATGATTCTGCTCAAAAGATCTTTGCTCCAAATTATGCCTGTCAAGGAATTGTTGACAAAGAGCAAAATTCCACAGCTTCATAAACTGGCCGATCAAATCAATCCTTGTGAGTTTTTATTAAATAAAATTGAAACAGAGCTTAAAGAGGAAGTTCCAATAGTTTCCAATCTTGGAAATTTGATCAAGGACGGGGTTGATAGCGAACTGGATGAATTGCGAAAGATTGCTTTTTCAGGAAAGGATTTTCTAATACAGATCCAGCAACGGGAGATCCAGAATACTGGGATATCTTCGTTAAAAATCGCTTATAACAAAGTTTTTGGCTACTACCTGGAAGTGACTAATAGCCACAAAGATAAAGTGCCGGTAGAATGGATCAGGAAGCAAACATTGGTAAATGCAGAGCGATACATCACCGAAGAATTAAAACAATATGAAGAAAAGATCCTTGGCGCTGAGGATAAGATCCATGTCATCGAACAACGGATCTTTAATGAATTGGTAATAAGCGCTGCCGATTTTGTGGGGCTGATCCAAAAAAATGCACGCGCAATTGCGGCAATTGATTGCCTGCTTTCTTTTGCAAATTTGGCTTATAACTATAATTATGTAAAACCAAAAGTCACAGATGATAAATTTCTGGATGTCAAAGAAGGGCGACATCCTGTAATAGAACAGCAACTGCCATTAGGCGAGGAATACGTTCCCAATGATGTTTTCCTGGATAATGAATCCCAGCAGATCATGATCATTACCGGGCCGAATATGGCCGGGAAATCTGCCCTTTTACGTCAAACTGCGTTGATCGCTCTGATGGCTCAAATCGGATCGTTCGTTCCGGCTACATTGGCAACAATTGGGATTATCGATAAAATTTTTACCAGAGTTGGCGCTTCTGACAATATTGCAAAAGGGGAATCAACTTTTATGGTGGAAATGACCGAAACAGCCAGCATTTTGAATAACCTCAGCGACCGCAGCCTTATACTGATGGATGAAATTGGTCGTGGCACAAGCACGTATGATGGTATTTCTATCGCATGGTCTATTGTGGAATTTTTACATAACAACCCAAAACACAAAGCTAAGACTCTTTTTGCAACGCATTATCATGAGCTTAACCAGCTTACAAATGATTTTCCAAGAATCAGGAATTTCAATGTTTCAGTGAAGGAAGCTGGAGATAAGATCATATTTCTACGAAAACTCAAAGAGGGAGGCAGTGAGCACAGCTTTGGAATTCATGTAGCACAAATGGCCGGTATGCCCAATCCTATTGTGATCCGGGCCAATGAGATCATGCATCATTTGGAACAGGAAAAGATTAGTAAGAAAGCGGACAAGAAAATCGAAGATATTCCAAAGACGAGTTATCAGTTGAGCATGTTTGAAGCTGAACCGCACATGGAAGAAATCCGCGGCCTTTTAAGCAAAATTGATGTAAATACCATTTCACCCATCGAGGCGCTACTGAAAATAAATGAGATGAAAAGCATTTTGAAAGGTGGAAATTAGTCTTCCGGGTAATTGAATATTATCTCATTGGATAATTATTTTTGGATTAATTACTCTTCCAATATTCTAAAGTTCACTCTTCTATTCAGTTCTCTTCCATCGATTTCATCATCATTGCTTACAATAGGTTTGGACTTGCCCCAACCTTTTGTCTGCAATCTATCTTTTGATATGCCACCTTTTATGAGATAATCCACGACCGCCTTGGCTCGTCTTTCGCTTAGCGTAATATTGTATTCCCTGGTTCCAATATTATCGGTATGCCCTTCAACAGATATGCTCATTTCTTTATTTTTATTTAACAGTTCAATGATCCTGTTGAGTTCGGGGAAGGACTCTTGTTTTAATTCATATTTATCAAAATCAAAGAAGATATTGTTAAGTCGAACTACAGCTCCTTTTTCGATCGGAACGAGAAAAAGGTTTTTATTTACCTCTCCATACTCCTCTGTTTCTTTCAAATCAATGTTGGCATTTATGGCCACAAATCCTTCAGCTTCTGCCAGGTAGCCATACATCTTTCCCGATGGGAGAATGATTTGATATTCACCTGTTAATGGATCAGATTCAATTGTTCCTATTTCTTTGCCTTCGGGAAGGCTTTCGTAGAAAATCCGTGCCTGGATTGGCCTTCTGGTTTTAGTGTTGTAAACTACTCCTTTCACCGTCACCACTGCCTCAGGTTGATGTTCTTTTGGCAATTCAAACCTGAAGATATCTGAGTTGCTCTCGCTGAAATTTCTCGAAAAATATCCGTATTCTCCGGTCGGTGGAATATTGAAAAAAGCATCGTCTTCAGGTGAGTTTATTTGCGGGCCCAGGTTCTCTGGTTCAGACCATTTTGTCCATGACTCATCCAATCTTCGCGAAACATATATGTCATGCTTTCCATAACCGGTATATCCATCAGATGAAAAGTAGAGTGTTAAATCATCAGGAGCTAAAAACGGCGATCCTTCTTCGAGAGCCGTATTAACATCAGATCCCAAATTTAATGGCTCACTCCATCTGCCATCATCCAACAAAAAACTTACGTAGAGATCCCTGGAGCCAAAAGTCGGGTCGGCTTCTACAGACATCAACAAAACCTCCCTGTTGTTAGCCAGAAAATAGTTGGATTTTTGATGCATATTTATCCCATTGATGATTTCAAATGGCACAGGCTTTGACCATCCTTCACTGGTTCTGGTACTCACAGAAACTCCTGCCTTCATCTTACCATTTTTTGTATATCTGTTTCCAAGGGTAATAATTACTGTATTTCCATCAGGGGTAATGGAACTTATAAAATTTGGTCCCTTTGTATTTAAAGGAGCTCCCATATTTACCGCTTCCATCCATTCGCCTTTTTCTTCGTCCCATTGAGAAAACCAGATATCTTCAGGATCATCTTCGCCGCCGGTATTTCCGGGGTGAAACTGCCGGCTAAAAAGCAGTGTTTTTTCATCCGGTGTCACCAAAGGCCTCAATTCATTATAAACACTATTTACGGTTTCGCTTAACCTGTCCGGATTTACATTCACAATAGCGCTTTCCAGGATTTTCACTTCCTGCTTTACCGGCAGGGTAGAATTAGAAATCGCAATCGCATCAATAGCGTTATACCCAGGAACTGCACCACAATGAAGCACTACCTTTACCGCGGCAACTTCATATTCAGTCAGATCAAAAAACACATGTAACATCCTGGATTTTAGGGCGATTGGGTGAGGATTAAAAGTATTGATCAAAAATTCATTGTCCGACCGGTCATATAAATAAATCTGGTAAATGGCACTTGGATTGAAAGATTCAGCAATGGTAATTTGTCGGATCTTAAAAGGTTTTTCAAATCCGACTTTTACATATTCTTCCCTGTTTTCCCAAAAAGGCATCCATGCATTTGGACTCTCACCTGCTCCCGGAGTAACATCCGGTTTACCAATGATTTGCTCAGCAGAATATTCTTTTGGCGCTATTTCTGATGAAGCTTCCAGAATAGTACTTACCCATTGTGTTTCCTGTGCCTGAACTTTTATAAAGGTAAAAAACAGAACTAGTAAAAATAAAAACTTGTGCATGACTATAAGGTTGGTGTTATCTACTTTATGATGTTATTCCTAAATATAATGCAATAAATTTCTAAAATTTGTTCTTTTCAAGTATTCATTGAATTATTTGGTGACTTCTCAACAAAGTAGGTGGTAATATAAAAAAGCGTAGTATCCTCTATAATTCATGAATATTCCCAATTTTAGATCTCCAAGACTATCGCAAATTAAACTGTAATAGTTTTGAAGATCATTTTTTTCATGATCATACCATTGGACTTTTCTAAGTCATGAAACCTGATTATTTAGAAAATAATCCGCATCGCACTTTTCTTACTGAAAATTAACAAGCCTGGTCTTTAAAAGAACTTTATGGAAAAGTAACTGTCCAAAAGCGTTTTTCAGGAAATAGGGAAAAGTAAAGAAAAACTATAGTATCACGACTTGTTCTTAAGACACTAAGTTTTCTCTTATGCTCCAAGCTTTAACACGGATTAAAAATTTTCAATAATTATTTGCCATTTAATTTTTTATAATTTAATTTTGACCATATAGTTAAATCAACTGGTTAATCCAAATGGGTAATACCTTAAAAACGAGTTCCACAGAGGAAAAAATTCTTGAAGCAGCAAAGAAGGTTTTTATCAGAAAAGGTATGTATGGTGCCCGCATGCAGGAAATTGCGGATGAAGCTGGGATTAACAAAGCCTTGCTACACTATTATTTCAGAAGTAAAAACAAACTTTTTGAGGCTATTTTCAAGGATGCATTTCAAGAAATGGCTCCAAAAGCGTTCGACATTCTAAAAGGAGATCTTCCTTTCGATGAAAAGATAAAGCTTTTTGTTGGTACCTATATCGATACGATATCGGCCAATCCTTTCCTCCCGCTATTTATAATTAATGAAATTAAGCAAAATCCGGATCGACTCGGACCTAT
>DAOVVI010000537.1 GCA_030637245.1 Cyclobacteriaceae bacterium | reverse complement strand
TGTACCTATGGTCAATTTGACATTTCCTTTCAAAGAAAATAAGACCTGGGACGGAAACAAATTGAACGGTAATAGTGAAGATGAATTTCAAATGATAAATGTAAATAAACAATATGCAGATTCATTTGGTTCTTATGAAAAAACCGTAACTGTTATACAGGAAGAATTACAAGATATCATTGTTCGAACCATTTCCAAAAAGGAAATTTATTCTGAAAACACGGGCTTAGTCTATAAAGAAAACATTATATTGAATTATAAACAAGATGAATTTATTGGTCTGGGAATAATTGATAACGGACTGAAATATTTCCAGCATCTGGTAGAATATGGGGAAGAATAGGTTTTTAATATTTTTCATTGTGATTCTTATGGCATTTCCCGCCCTGGGAAAAGTGAATCGTTACATGGTTTTTTTCAAGGATAAAAACGGAAATTCATATTCTGTCGATAAACCTGAAGAGTTTCTTTCTTCACGCGCCCTTCAAAGAAGAAACAAGCAAAATATAGAAATTTCAATAAGTGATCTCCCCGTCTCTGATGTTTACCTGGTAGCGATTCAAAATTTTGATGATATTGAAGTTCATTTTACCACAAAGTGGATGAATGGAGTTTTGGTAGAAATGGATGAAGCCAGGGAAGATGAGCTAAGAATGTTGCCTTTTGTCAATGACATTACTTTTGTGGCTCCCGGCAGTAAGCTTATCCCTCCTATTGGAAATGGCCGTGTGGTCAAAGTGATGCAAAATACAGAAGTCAGCTATGAAGGATATGAATCTGATGCTCAAAATGAATTAATCGGCGTGGACGCAATGCATGAGGCAGGTTATCGTGGTGAAGGTATGCTAATTGCTGTTTTTGATTCAGGATTCGACTTTATAGATAATTCACCATATTTCTCTCATTTATTTAATGAAAATAAAATTATAGGAACTAAAGACTTTGTTCGTGGATCTTCAAATGTCTATCAATATGATACGCATGGTTCTAAGGTGCTTTCCTGCATTACTGCTTACAATGAAGGAGAGTTTTCAGGGACAGCGCCGGAATCCGGTATAGCGCTATGTGTGACAGAAGACGTTGGATCAGAATACACAATTGAGGAGTATAATTGGCTGTTTGCTGCCGAATATGCAGATAGTATTGGCGTGGATATTATAAATTCATCTGTTGGATATTCCTATTTTGATGATGACAGAATGGATTATACCTATGAAGATTTGGATGGTAAAACAACGGTAATTACGCAAGCTGCTAACAGGGCAGCATCAAAAGGAATGTTGGTGGTAAGTAGCATTGGCAATGAAGGAAACAATTCATGGCAGTATCTCAATGCTCCTGCTGATGCAGATTCAATTCTTTCTGTTGGAGCGGTTACCTATGATTTGGAAAGATCCACCTTCAGTTCATTTGGTCCGACAAGCGACGGAAGGATCAAACCTGATGTTTCGGCGCTTGGCACCTGGGTAAGGATTGTTTATAAGGATGAGATCACATATGCCAATGGCACTTCATTTTCAGCCCCGATGGTGGCCGGACTGGTCGCAGGATTTTGGCAGGCTTATCCGGAATTGACCAACATGGAAGTAATTCAATACCTGAAAATGACTGCCAGCCAATCAGAAGCCCCGGATACAATTATAGGTTATGGTCTTCCCAATTTTGTGAGAGCTTTCAATAGGGTAAAGTTCAATGAGGGAGATGTTGTAAATAAATTTGTTGTTTTTCCAAATCCTGTAACAAATAAGAGAATTATTTATTTTTATTTAGATTCGTTGACTGATAATGGCATATTTAATCTCAGCTTTTATGATCTGAAAGGCAGCTATATTCGATCGGAGGAATTGGAAGTAATAAGTGTATTTGATCCAATTGAGGTTGATGTATCTTTTTTAAAACCGGGCTCATATATCCTTACCTATGTAAATGGCCATGAAATGAAAAAATCAAAACTTGTAGTACTTTAGCTGAATAATTCGTGGAACATTAATAGATAATTGTGGTTTCTCCATGAATTAGATAGTGAGCAAGCAATGATAAAATGATATTAAAAGCTAAAGACTCGTCCCACTTGAACAGTAAACAACATTTACACATTTAAGCATTTAAGCAGTTAATCCTTAGTAAAACCGTCAAATTATTTTTATATGTCTTTAATAGCGCCATCCATACTTAAATTAGATTTTTTGCCACTGGGTGATACTATTAATATGATCAATGAAAGCCAGGCCGATTGGGTTCACCT
>DAOVVI010000298.1 GCA_030637245.1 Cyclobacteriaceae bacterium | reverse complement strand
GTGTTACTGGAAAAAATCGGGTTAATTCCTATCTGGATACTATTGTGATCCATGAATCCCATAGCTCCGGGATTGAAAAACAGGCTTGATGCATCGCTGTACATCATAACTCCTAAGTTACCCATACCTGTAGTCCTGTTACCCTGCAATAATACCTGGTAACCCGAACCGAAGCTGAGGTAGTTTAAAAAAGTTAATAATAGACAAACTGTAAATAGTTTTTTCATCATAATAAAATTTGGATAAATCATTCATAAGTTTTCTGCAAAACTATTATTTTCTTGAGTGCTTAAATGTAATGTAAATTACAAGTTCCTATAATGTCTAAAAAATAGTTTAAAAATTGGTATAGGATTTAACTCAAAAACTGAGTTTTACTTAAAAAAGTAATTTTTAAAAATACAATATAGTAAAAATTAAAGAAATTTCTTATTTATATAAACTTCAATTGTTAAGCATATTTTGTTCTGTAACACACTATTTTAATACGCTTTCCTTAAGTTTCAATTCATCAAGAGGAACAATGGTATTTTCTTTTTTTTCAGGGATACTATCCATTGCGTATTCCGAAAGAGCTGTAATGCTCAAACTCGGGTTTACTCCCAGGTTGCAAGGAATTATGGAGCCATCCAATATGTACATATTTTTATATCCATGCACTTCAAAAAATTCGTTTACTACGCCTTCCTCTATTGTTTTTCCCATCGGACAACCACCCAATATATGAGCGGTCATGGGCATATTTAATAATATTTCAAGCCAGGTATTTTGAGCTATGCCGTTTACCTTTTTTGCATATCGGTTCATCACTTCCTGGCCGATAGGGATGAATGCAGGCACCCTGGAAGCTTTGTCATTTTTAATGGAAATTCCATTACTAAATATGCCTTTTTTCCATACCATTCTCATGGAGTTGTCAAGTGATTGCATAACCAAAAAAATGATCGAATTCTTGCCCCAGTTTTTGAACCTGAAGGTTATTTTAAGGAATTTTAACGGGTGAGTTAAAGCTGTTAAAATCCATTTAAAGAATCGAATAAATCCACTTCCTTCTCCAACAGCTAAAGTTGCTAATTTTCCCATGGATCCAGAACGATCATTATATTTAACTATTTCAATATGTGTATGATCATCCGGATTGAAATAGGATGAAATGGCAATCCCGTTGTTGAGTTTTCGATCCGCACTGCTAACTCCACAAAGTGATTCAGAATTTGTGAGCACATTTTCCCCCAGATGATCGGAAAGACCGGTCAGGGTTTTATACTTATATTTTTGTTTTAACAATAAGTCCATCGTGCCCAAAACCCCTCCGCTGATGATTAACCCATTCGATCTAAAGGATTTTTGATTTTTCGTAAACCATGATGTGCTATCTTTGGTGTGAACGGTGTATTGCCCTCCTGCCCATTCGATTTTGATAACTCTGGAACTATCCAATACTTTAGCTCCATATTTTTCTGCAAAATACAGGTAATTTTTATCCAGTGTATTTTTGGCATTAAATTGACATCCAACCATGCATCCGGCGCATTCTGTGCAACCTGACCTTAAAGGTCCTTTCCCATTGAAATATGGATCTGTTTCCTTTTCAGTATCACCAAAGTAAACGCCGACATTTACTCCACTGAAAGATTCCTCTTTTCCCATATCCGTAGCAACTTCTTTTAAAAGCAGATCCTCTTCATTGTATTTGGTGAGTTTTTTTGTGCCAAGGATATGCCTGGCCAAATCATAGAATGGCGTCAATACCTTTTTCCAATCCTTGAAGGATGACCACACCGGATTATTAAAAAAATCATCTGGAGGATACATATGGGTATTCCCATAAACAATTGATCCTCCTCCAACACCAACTCCACTTAAAATAGTGACTTGTCTGAATATTGACAGATTTTGAAAGCCAAACCATTTCAATTTTGGTATCCATAGAAATTTTTTGAGGTTCCAGTCAGATTTTGGGAAATCCTCTGCTTTAAATCTTTTGCCTTTTTCAATAATAAGCACAGTGTATCCTTTTTCTGCCAATCGTAATGCTGATACACTTCCACCGAATCCTGAACCAATCACTATATAATCGAAATCACTACTCATTGTATTTGTTCACCTATTGCATAAATTGCCTTGAGAAATTTTAAAATTGTGGTATAATAGTTAATTTAAAAATAGTAGGTTGCTTTATAAATTTAATGGTTTTTAAACATGATTGTGTTAATAATTAAAAAAAATCCAACATCATGTCCATAATTATTTTAAATTATTCATCAGATAAAAATGAAGAAATAAAAATAATATGAACGAAGCGGTTAATACATTAACTAAAAAACAAAACTGGTACTCCGATCTCTCAGAACAGGCAGCTAATAACAAACATATCGTTCATGAATATTTTGACCTTAAATTTACAAAACACATCATCAGCAAGGTTATAAAATATCTCAGTGATTATTATTTCAGGGCAATGTTCATTGGTTTTGAAAATATGCCTCAACGAAATAATCCTGAAGTGCCATTAATCTTCGCAAGCAATCATTCAGGAATGGCCTTCCCTTGGGATGGTATAATTCTCGCTTCAGGTGTGTATGAGATGTTTGACTTTGGGCCTGACAGTATGAGGCCACTGGCTTCTCCAATGCTATCGGAGTCTGTTTTGATGAATCCTTACCTTTATGAGAATTTGTGGAAAATAGTAGGTTCTGTTGATGCATCATTTCTGAATTTTGAGACGATGATGCTGCAAAATGAACACAATCTTCTGATTTACCCGGAAGGAGTACCGGGAATAGGAAAGGGATTCAACAAACGATATCAGTTTCAGCGGTTTTCTTCTTCATTTATTACCATGTCCATTAAATATAAAACGGATATTGTGCCTATTTTAACTGTAAATGGAGAATACATCAATCCTTACGCCTATCGATCAGGCTGGTTAAACAAGCTTGTTAATAAGTTAGGAGTACCATTCTTACCTATGGGATTTGTTTCGCTTTTCATACCTTTTCAACCCTGGATTTTTTATATGGGTTTTCCTGCAAAGCTGACCTATGTCCTGGGCCAGGCCATAAAACCGTATGAAATGACAAGCAAACCAATTGGTGAGCTTTCGTATGAAGAATTGGTAGAAATAAAAGAAAAAGTTCGCACCAAAATGCAGGAGCAACTAAATGATGCTGTTAAGAAATATGGGAAAAAGCCATATCGGTTTAGAGAGTTCTTTTCTATTACCTTCAAAAATCTGGATAAATTTCCATTTTCAATGCCATTTGGATGGCCACTTTTATTCGAACAGTTTAATCTATTATGGAAAAAAAATAAAATTGATGATAAACCGTTAAGATTGGGATTTCTATCATCGTTAAGAATACTACTTCAATCTCCAAAACAACTCTTTTTTTATCTTCCGATTATTGGATGGATACCTTTGTTAATCAAAGGATTAAGGAAGAAAAGCTAAAAACCTACTGAAAGGATGTGTACGTAACTTAAAAAGAGCATGACATCATTTAAACATGAACTATTAAAAGGAATACTAAACACCATGAGTCTTCCAATGTATTGGAAATTGCCTCCGATTGACCATTTAAGGGGCTTGCTGGAGACATCCACTATGATGGCCACTTTGCCATGGGGCGTCACATTTGAAAGGATTGAATTTGAAAATTTTGGAGCAGAATGGTTGACCCCAAACAATGCAGATAATGAAAAAGTATTACTTTATATTCATGGTGGTGGATATGTTATAGGATCTCCTCATTCACATCGTGCACTTGCCGGAAAAATCGCAAAAGGCATATCCGCAAATTGCCTGTTAATTGATTATCGCAAAGCACCGGAAAATCCATATCCTGCTGCGGTAGAAGACGTCTATTTTGCCTATTCCTATTTGCTAGACGAAGGCTATGATCCGGAGAAAATCGCAGTTGTAGGTGATTCAGCAGGAGGTGGTCTTACTGTAGCTCTCCAGTATGATTTAAGAGATTATCAAATTGATCAACCTTTATGCTCTGTACTATTATCGCCTTATTTAGATT
>DAOVVI010000109.1 GCA_030637245.1 Cyclobacteriaceae bacterium | reverse complement strand
TTAGTCAAAACTAAGCAATTAACCTTAACAAGTCCTGTATTATTCAATGTCCAGCCTTTCAGGAGGGTGCGATTTCTAATTCTTTACAAGCACCAATAATTAACTCCTGAAATATTTAGGTTAGTTAAAGAGCTTCCATGTGGACAAAAAAGCATCATTTTCTCCTTGCTTCTCCTTGGAAGAAATAACTTCGGAGTAGGAGCGCTACCGTAGCGGCTATGCGAAGGCGATGAATGAATTTAATTTTCTCATGACGCCAATAAAAAAATAAAACTTTTTTGTCCCCTTTGCATTATCTCATACGTCATGGTAATGAAAATCAAATAATATTAATCTTTTGTTAAACTTAACTAATAATAATCATGACAAAGTTTTTGTATTTATTCAGAGGCGGAGACGCCGCAAGAACCCAACAATCACCGGAAGAAATGCAGGCCCATATGGAAATTTGGAAAAACTGGATGGGAGGCCTGGCCGGCAGTGGCCAGCTCGTTGACGGACTACCTTTGGGTAAAGAAGGCAAAGTGGTTGTAAAGGCCGGAGCAACAATTACGGATGGTCCTTTCGCCGAGGGCAATGAAATCGTAGGTGGATATTTAATCGTAAATGCGTCAAATTTGGATGATGCAGTTGAGATATCAAAAGGCTGTCCGATTTATGAGCATGACGGATCTGTGGAAGTCAGAGAAATTATGTCCATGTAAGTCCGATGATTTCCAAAAAAGCAAAGTAATCACTACATTACTTTGCTTTTTTAATTATGGTTCGTGAAAAATTAGATCATTGGTTTAGACTTGAATACAGCCGGGTACTGTCCGTATTTATATCAAAATACGGCGCCGGGCAAATTGATAATATTGAAGATTCGATCCATGATGCCATGTACAAGGCAATGATGATTTGGGGTTATAAAGAAATTCCCAAAAATCCATCGGCCTGGATATATCGAGTGGCTCAAAATAACCTGATCGATCAATTGCGTAAAAAATCCACAGAAAGTGAGTTCCCGGAATTTAAAGAAGAAGTAATCGACCCATCATTATCAGAAATAAAGGATGAAACCCTCAAACTAATTTTTGCATGCTGTCACCCAAAACTTAAAGAGCAGGAGAGTATCATTTTATGTTTAAAATTTGCCGCCGGTTTTGGACTTCATGAAATATCCAGAACCCTTTTTTCTACCTACGAGGCAACCAAAAAGAATTTTCAAAGAGCTAAGAATCATTTTAAAGAATATAATTTGTCAGTGGAAGTCCCTTCCAATAAACATTTAAAGAACCGACTGGAAAGTGTATTAAAGGTAGTTTTCTTAATGTTTACTGAAGGATACCGACCGACCGACGGAGATCAGATCTTAAAAGAGGATGTATGTTTTGAGGCTTCGCGAATAGCCATGACCATCCACAAACATGATGCCCTTAAAAGTTCAAAGTTGTATGCATTAATTGCATTGATGTGTTATAAAACAGCCAGACTTGAAGCTAGAATGAAAGGTGGAAATACATTTATCCGACTTGAAGAGCAAGACAGAAATCTTTGGGATAAAGAATTGATTAAGGAAGGAAATCATTTTATTTCCCTGGCAATAATAGAAGACAACCAGAGTGAATATCATTTTCATGCTGCGGTCGAAAGTCAGTATGCAAATGCAGATAAGTTTGAAAATACCAATTGGGAGGGTCTGCTAAACATATACAATTATTGGAGAAAGATCACTAAAAACCCATCACTTGAATTGAACAGAATTGTGGTGGTGATGCAAGCATTAGGACCCAGGATCGCATTGAAGGAATTAATTGAAAATTGCAGCGATCAAAAAAATCAACTTTATTATGCGATAAAAGGAGAAGTGTTGCTAAAGCTTAATAAATCCAATGAAGCAAAAAGATGCTTTGAAAATGCTATGGAAATCAGCCGCAATTCAACAGAAAAAAAATTGATGGAGAATAGAATTGCTGGTATTTAGAGGGGATTCTCGCTGGCGCGCATTTTTTTAATGCTTACAGATTTTCCCTTATTAACTACAATGTCGGTGTGTCGATATCAAATTTACACCATTTAAAATCATTTCACTTTACCAAAGAAAAGTGCACGAGTTGGCAAAAATCAATAAAGAATCTGGCATGTTTTCTTTATATTTGATTGCTGAAAACAACATCAAATCCATCCACATAATCTCAAAGCAAATCATGAAAAATATTCTATCAATTTTTATCGCCTGCATTCTGGTTTTTATTATTCCATTTCATTCTTTCAGCCAGGACTCACTTAAAACAAATAATTTTATACCTAGAAAAAATGTGATCAGGTACAATTTAACTCCCAACATATTCGGGTTTTCGAGTGCGATTTTTGGATATGAAAGAGTGGTAAAATCCCACCAATCATTCTCAATCAATGCCGGATATTTAAGTATTGGAAAATCCGGCAAAAAGGAGAATGAGGACTATAAATTGACATCCACCAAATCCAGCAGTGGATTCAGCTTTGCAGCAGACTACAGGTTTTATTTAAAAAAAGAAAATAAAAATCCGGCGCCTAGTGGAGTTTACTTAGCGCCATATTTTTTACACTACACCTTGGATCATTCAGTAGGTATAAAAAGTTTAGATGATAATGCAACGAATCCCGAGACCATAGTAGATTCAAAAATTAATATCAACAGCCTTGGGTTGGAGCTAGGGTATCAATTCAATATTAAAAATCGCTTTACAATTGATATGATTTTGATAGGCCCTTCCTACTCCGCGTACAAAGCAAAAATGGATGTTGTTGGCGGGTTAGTACCTCCGGATGGTGAACTTGATGAAACTTTGGAAGCATTGAGAGATATATTATTTGCAAAATACCCATGGCTGGAAACTCTTATTGATGAAGGGGAGGTTGATATTAAAGGCAATAGAACACATTGGGGTATGGGTTTTAGATATGTGCTTCAAATAGGGTATAGGTTTTAATATTTCCCTCACCGGTTGGTATCCGTCATCCCGCACTTGTTGCGTCCGCCTGTTGGCGCGGTAGGAAAAAAAGTGCTTTTTTTGATTGCTTTAGGGATAAGGGCATCTCCCATATGCAAGTTACAAACTTGCAATTTAATTAATGCTACAAGTTGCGCGGAGTCCATCTAAGGTAGGCAGGCTATACTTGGGGCAGGGGGGTTAATGGTGTGTGGACTGATCGCCATGGTTTGTGTCCCCTCATTCAGCGGGCAGGCTCACGAACCATGTTTTTTTCGGTCTGTGAGACACAGACCGAGGCTTTTGAACGAAGAGAAGGTACAGATTAGCCCTAATACCCTGTTGGCAATCCTGGCGGCGCGGCAGGGCTTTGTAAGCACTCTGGCAAGTCTTTAATGGAGCATTTTCGAGCGGACTTGCCAAAGTGCTGATAGGGTGGAACTGGTGTCAAGTCAAGCATGGTTTATCCACTCCAAGCCTTGTTCTTTTTATCCCTGCCTTCGTTAATAAATATTCACGTAGCTATGGCTATGCTCATATTTTTATGCCTTGTCAGGAATAACAATTACTTCGGCTTAACCGAAACACCACACTTGACTCGACACTAGCTGCGAACCAGAATACCTAACATCTCTAATAATTTTGGAATGTGCAAGGTGATTGATTGAATGGATTTCAGGTTGATTCGGATAGCAAATCCAATACATCAATGCTTCGACATTCCCTGCAGAACAAGTCGAAGAGCTGGAGCAAAAACCTGATCCGTTTAGGAATAGGGCAAGGACAAGCCTATGCTTGGAAGGGCAGAGCGTAAAGAATATGTCCAGTGGACATATTTAGCGAATGAGCCAGGTCGTGGGAGAGAAGAATGGGAGGTTGGGCAGTAGCCCAAAGTCCTATCTTAGGTACTACCATTACTTTGTCAAGACTAAGACGAAAAGGATACAGCTCAATGCTCGATCACTACTTGAAATCGCAACCCGAAATTCAATGAACCGCCAAGTACCTGCCTCGTCCGGTAGGCGGGCGAGACCCGTACGCTTGGTGTTGTGAGAGGCGCACTGGCGGTCAGTTGACCGTCAGCCGTCTACTCGATTGTAGTGCGTTATTTTTTCCTTCCGATTATCAAAAGGGAATCCTCCTCCTCAAACTCTTTATAACTTTCGATTGATAGAATCTCAAAATAATTTTTATAGATTTCTTTAAGGTCAATTTCATTATGATAATTAACAAAAAGACCTTTGAAAATTTCCGAACCTTCCCCTTTCCAAAAAGAGTGACATATTATTCCATCAGGATTTAAGATCTCATACTGTCTTTTGGCTGAATCAATTAATTCATTGTCTTTTAAATGGTGCAGTACTTTGTTAGAATAAATTCCATCAAATGTTTTGTCAGTTTTTAAAGTGATAGCATCTAACTCAAGAAATTCTCCATAAGGATTTTCAGCGATTAAATGATTCAAAAATTCAGAAGATTTATCAGAACCTGTAACGCTATATACTTTGTTCAAAATTCTCCAATCAGTCCCAGGTCCAGAACCAATTTCAAGTATAACTGAATTGACAGACAAGAGATCTTCAAGTTTTTCAATAAGTTGTTTCCCGCTAACATCTTTTGCTAAATTGATGTATTCATCAACAGATTCTTTGGTTTTATAATATTCCTCTTTCATGTTTTTTCCAATGCACTACAACGCTGGCCTAAAAAGCGTTGCCGTCACGGAGTGCGGCTGTGATTTTTTAGGCGTTGTTATGCAATTTTTATTTTTTATTCAAGCGTATCTAGCTTAAAGTGAATTGTTTCTTTTAATTCCGAAATTTTGTATTTTGAATATTCCTTAAACTCAATATTATTGCTATCATTCATTGCTAAATATTTTTCATAATAGAGCAATGCCGTCGCTTTATCACTGTAATAAGCTTCATAATTTCTTGCCAAATGATACAACAATATTTTGTTTTTGGAACTTCTATATGCTTCTTGATACGCTTGAATAGATTCTTTATAATTTTCATTCTCTTCATAAGTGATAGCAAGACTGGTATAATAAATCGAAATGTTATTAGAAATCCCTACTTCTATAGCTTTCTCAAAATAAAATACACTGTTTTCAAAATCACCTATTGCCCGATGCGCAAGACCTAAATAATAATAAACATAGTCAAGATCTTGATTTTGTTCTGTAAACATTTCCATAAAAAATATTGATTTTTGGTAATCTTTAAGAAGAAAATGGGAAATCCCTAAAAATTTCATCATGTACAGTGAAGTATCTTTTTGTATTTTTAGAACTTGGTTAATAGTATTAATTACGATGTCATAATTTGTTTGTTTGTAAGCAATTTTTGAATGTGTAATTAATACCTTTACATTGGAAGAATCCAAGTTTATTCCTTTTCTAATTAAACTTTCAGCTTCTGTAAGTAGATTTACTTTCTGATAGTTATTACTTAAATCAGCAATTACACTAATATCTTTCGGATTAATAGAGTGTGCTTTTTCTAGGTATTTAATTGACATATCAATATTCTCAAGCATCAGAAATATTTGTCCGATTCGTTTATAGTAAAAACTATTTGTTGAGTCTAAGACTATAAGCTTTTCATATTGTTTTATTGATTTATTATATTTAGATTCATTAGCATAAATGACTCCTAATTGGTTTTTTGCTAAAATGTTTACAGAATCATATCCAAGAATTTTTAAGTAATTGTTTTTCGATTCCTTTAGTCTCCCCAATTTGTAGTTGCATTGTGCAATTTTTTTCAAACAATCAATATTTTTTACATCATTTTTATAACACAAACTCAATGAGTTTAATGCTTTATCAAATTGGTAGCTGTTATAATAATCATTCCCTTCTTTACAAAAATCAAGCGTATCTATATTTATGGAATCGGTTTGACTGTAGCCCTGATTTAGGAATACTACTGTAAAAAAGTATATACTAATTAAAATTTTATGTTTCATATCTTGTTTATTTTGCATAACGGCCAGCTAAAATGAGTATGCGCCTCACTTGCTAGACTTGATAAAATCTGAATATAGTAAATACCTGTCTAAAAGCTCAGTTCGCATATTCATTTTAGCATTTGTGTGTGCCCAGCATGGGCATCTGGTATCAAAGATGCC
>DAOVVI010000362.1 GCA_030637245.1 Cyclobacteriaceae bacterium | reverse complement strand
GAAGCAATAAATCCCTGGGAAATGACATAATTGTTAATGCTAATTGGAAATTCAAAAATCCCCAATTTGTATGATTCGAATAGCGTCTTTACCGGCTCTATTGAGGTCTCGATTTCCCAATTAATAACAAATGAGCTTCCCAAAAAGTAAGTGAAGACATAAATCAATACGGAGAAAAAAAAGACAAAAAGCAGGATCTTGTATATTACCTTAAACGGTTTGTCCCATGTGTTCCAAAATAAATCCATTGCTTTTTAAAAAATCAGTTTAATTTATTTCTCTTTTTGAGTTCGCTTCTAATTACTGAAACGGTTTTCCTTTTTAATATTTTCAGGTCATCCCTTGTCATTCCACGTGTGTCAATAGGATCATGGAAAATAATCATATTTTTACTCCTGCTAAAAAGCAGCTTACCATCATCCGGAAATAATATCCAATTGTACGGAATAGTAACGGGCACAATTGGAATTTGATTTTCAATAGCTAATCTGAATGCTCCATCTTTAAACCGCGCCATTTCAGGAGGATGCTTACTTGTAATTCCTCCTTCAGGAAATATGACCAGATTATGCCCGTTGTTAAGTTCAAACACGCACTTACCCATCGCATAATATTTACTTTTCAACTTTTGCCTGTCCAGTGTTATGTGAATATTTCTGTACATATAACCAAAAAGAGGAATTTTACCCAGGGAACTCATTCCGACAAAAATCGGCCGGATCCTGTTAATACCAATTGCAGGGATATCCAAATAGGAAAAGTGATTGGAGCAATATATATATTGTCGGCTAAAATCAACTTTTTCAGAATAAACCTTCGTGATGGGAATAAAAGATAAGGTATAAAAAAGGTTTGCCCAGATTCGGTGCAAAGTAAATACTAATGGATGACGATTATTAGTATGAATTAAAATCACAAAAACCGGCAACATAATAAGGAAAAGCGATGCAAATAATGAAAGGCTGTAAACTGAATATATTCTTCTAATGATCCTCATTTAATAATTTTTGAAAAGTATTGTCGAAAAATATTAACAGTTCTGCGTTTTTCCAACGTTTTATTGAAAGTAAGTGTCTGAAATAACAAAGATGAACAATATGAAAACGTTAATATCCTTTATTTTCACTTTATTTTTGATAGTGATATTTTCTTCATGCGGCGAGGTAGATTGTGATTGTAATACACCTCCTGAGCTCAGGCCCATCAGTGCCGCAGAAGAACTGATCATTGAGTCTGTAAATGACTTTGCTTTCGATATTTTCTCAAGAATTAACACCAGTGAACCTGATAAAAACCTTTTCATTTCTCCTTTAAGTATAAGTACAGCACTGTCTATGACAGCAAATGGCGCTGTAGGAGAAACTAAAAACGGTATAAAAGAGACACTTCACCAGAATACCCTCAGCGATCAGGAAATTAATGAAGCGTACAAAAGCCTGGTTGAATTTATCACTGAGCTTGATCCAAAAGTGACGATGAATCTCGCCAATTCCAATTGGTATAAACAAGAATATCATATAGAAGAGGCATTCAGAAATATACTGCTTGATTACTATAATGCAGAAGTAAATGCTGCAGATTTTAGTGACACGGCCACCAAAGATGTGATCAACGGTTGGATAGAAGATAAGACCAACGGAAAGATCAAAGATATGATTGATCAGATCCCACCAGATGTCGTAATGTACCTGATCAATGCAATTTATCTCAAAGCAACCTGGCAATATCAGTTTGATAAAGATAAAACTGACAAAATGGATTTCCATTTAACAAATGGATCGAAGGTGCAGACGGATATGATGTACAGCGATGGAGTTAAGGCCAATTATTATGCTGATCAGGATCTTCAATATATTGAACTTCCATATGGAAACGGACAATTTGTATTTTCAATCCTTCTGCCTAAGGATCCTAAAAAGCTTGATGAAACAATCAATAATTTAGATGTCAATCAATTCAATTCTTTTATTGAAGGTGCTGATACTTCTACATTTAAGGTTTATTTACCTAAGTTTAAGATAGAATATAAAATCACATTAAATGATATACTTGCGGCAATGGGAATGGAACAAAGTTTTGGAGGTGGCGCTGATTTTGGCGATCTTTTTGTTGAGGAATTGGATTTATTCATCAGCAGAGTACTTCATCAATCATTTTTAGAAGTTGACGAAGAAGGGACTGAAGCAGCGGCGGCGACAATTGTCGAAATTAGTTTAACTTCAATTGATCCCAATGCCAAGCCATCCGTTCTATATATAAATCAGCCTTTTGCATTCTTTATTCGAGAAAAGCACTCGAAATCCATACTTTTCTCAGGTAAGTTAATAGACCCCATGTAATAGAATGGAATTAATTAAGTTGATTTTAAACTAAATGTTAACTACTTTGTCAAATAGAATAAATTGTTGAAAATAGTTTTTATCAGTTACGTGAAATTATACTTTAAACATCATTTTTTATTCAATAAATTAATTTTGCTGTTAGGCATTCTGATGTTGATTTCAGGATGTGATAAAGAATTGGCAGAAATTAATGATAATAATAAGGCTCTCCGAAAGCTATCAATGCAAGAGCGGGAGCTTATCAATTCCAATAATTTACTTACACTTGATATTTTAAAAGCAGAATACGTACAAAATAAAAGCGAAAATTTCTTTTTCTCTCCGATGAGTGTTGGAATGGCGCTTGGAATGGTTTATAATGGAGTTGGCGATGAGGAAAAATTTCAAATACAAAATGTCATTGGATTGGAATCTCTCGTTGAAAAGGAGATCAACAAATCGTATAATGAGTTGTTAAGTTTTCTCCAGGTTTCAAATGATCAAATGCAAATTACCTATGCAAACTCGCTTTGGTATTCTAACAGTATTGATATAAATGAAGATTTTCGCACAAGGGTTATGGCATATTATGATGCCGAGATAAGTGAAGTGAATTTCACTAAATCATCATCAATTGATTTTATAAATAAATGGGGTAATCTGAAAACCCATGGAATTTTTGAACAATTAATCGAATCGGCGCCATCCTTGAATACTGACATTTTCTTAATTAATGCCTTCAGTCTGAATACCACCTGGAATAACAATTACGCATTCATAAATAAAAGCACATTTTTTAACACCATTGGGGAACCAACAGAAATTAATACACTAAACTGGGATGGTATGAATGTGCGAATTAGCGAAAATAACAATCTGTCATTTTTAGAAATCCCTTTTGAAAAAGACATGTTTTTCTTTTCAGTTGTTCAACCTGAAGGCGATTCTAAAATTGATGATCTTTTGGAAACATTTTCTTTCAATGAACTGAATTCAATTGCTGAAAATGCAATTGATTTTAAGGCTAATGTAAGTTTGCCGGAAATCAAATTTTCATCTGATACACCTATGAAATCCGTTTTAACAAAAATTGGATTGAATGCCATATTTTTACCAACAACAGATCTTTCGCCTTCATTTATTGATGGACATCATCAAATATCCAATATTAACCACAAGGCAAAAATCAGTTTAAATGATATTTCTTACACTTTGG
>DAOVVI010000302.1 GCA_030637245.1 Cyclobacteriaceae bacterium | reverse complement strand
GCGCAATGTAAAGTACGGGTGTCAACAGGATTGCAACCGAAAACTTGTATATATAATTAATGGTCCCTACAGCAAAAATTTCCGACATCGGCCAGTTTCCAAACACATAGAAAGCAATCCAAAGGACAATAAAACTATCAATTAATTGGGAAACCAGAGTTGAACCTGTTGCCCTGAGCCAAATCATTTTTTTACCGGTTACTCTTCTCAAGCGTTGAAAAATAAATACATCAAGCAATTGAGCAATTAGAAAAGCAGTTAATGAACCAATAATAATTCCAAGACCCTGGCGAAAGATAGTTTGGAAGGCATAGTTAATATTAAACGGATTCCCATCCATGTCTTTACTATTCAGGTCCAACCAAAAGGTGGCAGGGGCCAGCTTTGTGACTAAAAAGATAATGACAAAAATATAGGCTATTAAGAATGCCGTGAGAAAACTGATTTTTCGTACGCCCTTTTTGCCAAAATACTCATTGATCACATCAGTCGTAATAAATACAACGGGCCAAATAACAACGCCAGCAGTAAGATCAAAGTCCAACACAAACCCTCCAAACAGATTTAATTGTGCAGGTTCAAATCCAAGGGTGTATTCCAAGGAAAATATTTTTACTCCGATGATTTCGGCAATTATGGCATTGGTCAGAAATATTCCACTTAATATGATAAAGAGATTGGTTTTTTTTCGCTGAATAGTGTTATTGAATTCCATAGTATGCTACTCGACCAAACAAATTGTCTCACCCTCATGAGTTAAATATGTTTCTTCAAATATTTTCCTGGCTTCATCGAGGAGTGGAGTTGGATCCTTATACCTGGTGGAGTAATGACCCAACAGCAATTTATGTACTCCGGCCTTTTTAGCGATGGTGGCTGCCTGGGTTGCTGTAGAATGGTGCGTCAATGCTGCCCTGTCTTCCATCTCGTCAGCGAATGTGGCTTCATGATACAACAGATCTACATGTTGAACAAAAGGGATTATTTGTTCATTATACCTGGTGTCAGAACAATAAGCATAAGAGCGGGGTGGTCTTGGAGGGAATGTATATTTTCCCAATGCATATTTTATCGATCCATCCTCATTCAAAATATCTTTGCCCTTCTTCAATGTAAGTATTTCCTGAATACGAATATTCTCCGGCATATTTTCCTTATTGATCCTCCATTGTTTTGGGTTTTCTTTGATTAAAAATCCATAGCATTTAATTCCGTGTTCGAGCGGAAATGCCTGTATTGTAAATTGTTCCTCTTTATAAATTTCCTTTATCTCTTCATGGATTAAGGGAACAAATTCCAACTGAAAACATAAAGTTGTATCTGATGCTTCAAGTTGAAGTTTGAGAATCTTTTCCAGTTCAGGAGGGGCAAAAACTGTTAGCTTGTGTTTTCTATGAAACAAATGCATGGTTGATATCAGGCCGATCAGGCCAAAATAATGATCTCCATGCAAATGACTGATCAAAATTGTTTTTATACGGCCAATCCGGATATTTTGGTTGGAAAGCTGAATTTGCGTCCCTTCTCCGCAATCGATTAGCACATACCGGCTGTCTAATTGCAAAAGTTGGGAAGTCTGGTTCCTGTCATGCGCGGGAATCGCTGAGTTATTCCCAAGTATTTTGAGTTGAAAAATCAAATTAACGAAAGTTATTCGTTGTCGTCCCCTTCCTGAAGACCGCTTTCTATTTCCTTTAAGAAAACAGCGTCAATCGCTTCTTCAACTGTTGGCAGTAAATTGAGTACGTTATTCAGTTGTGATATCCTGATCAATTTCATTACGTGATCATTTAATGAAGCTAATATGAAAATTCCTTCGTCTTCACTATAAATTCTGTTGCCAACAAGGAGCGCACTCAATCCTGAAGAATCCACGTATTTCACTTCGGAAAGATCTATAATTATATTTTTTATTCCTTCTGCATTGAGTGTGACAAATTCTGATTTTAATGCAGGCGAAAGCGGAGAATCCAGTTTTTCTTCCTGGAGTTTTAGAATGCTGTATTGCTCATTTTTATCTATCGAATATTTCATTGCTCTATTTTTAATTCTTCTTAAAGTATTTTTTTAATATTTGATTCTATTCTTTCAACCAGATTCTGATCTGTTGGGGCCACAAATTTATTCCCTGTTACCTTCTCGTATAGTTCAACATACCGATCGGAAATATTGTTTACTATTTCTTCGGTCATTTCCGGAACTTGTTGTCCTTCCTTTCCTTGAAATCCGTTTTCTATAAGCCACTGTCTTACAAATTCTTTGGATAGCTGCTTCTGTTTTTCTCCTTTCTCCTGTCGATCCTCATAACCGTCCTTATAAAAGTATCTGGAAGAATCAGGTGTATGAATTTCATCAATTAAAAATATCTCTCCCTGATGCGTACCAAACTCATACTTTGTATCAACGAGGATTAAACCTCTTTCATTAGCTACCTTTGTACCAAAATCAAATAGCTCCCTGGTATATTTTTCAAGCTTCAAGTAATCTTCCTCAGAAACAATCCCCTGGGCTAATATTTCTTCCCTGGAAATATCCTCATCATGACCTTCATGTGCTTTGGTTGTAGGCGTAATGATAGGATTTGGAAATTTGTCATTCTCGCTCAATCCATCCGGCATAGGCACACCGCAAAGTGTTCTTTTTCCATCTCGATACTCTCTCCAGGCATGACCAGTCAGATAGCCCCTTATTACCATTTCTACCTGAAAAGCATCACAATATTTACCAACGGATACGTTTGGATCAGGCGTACTATCCAGCCAATTTGGCACTATATGTTTTGTGGAATTTAGAAACTCAGATGCAATTTGATTTAATATCTGCCCTTTATATGGAATGGGTTTTGGAAGTACAACATCAAAGGCTGAAATCCTGTCCGAAGCCACCATGAGTAAAGATTTTTCAAAAGAATACACATCTCTTACCTTACCCCTGTATAAATTTAGTTGTCCCGGCAAATTAAAATTTGTTTCTTTAAGTGAGGGTCTTGTCATCATTATTTAATAAGTATTTACCAATTTATTGTTCTTATACTTCTCAGTTTTTACTTTTTCTCCAGTGTTTGAATAGTGAACCCAATCATCAACTTTCTTATTCCCGGCGAAATTTCCTTCAAGCTTGAGCTGTTGATTTTCAAACCACTCTTTGTATAAACCATGTTTTCGCCCAAATTTATAATTTGTTTCAGATTTTAGCGACCCATTTTCATAATATTCTTTTAAAACACCAATGATTAGATCATTTTGGTAGGTGATTTCTGATTTAGGGTTACTATTAGCATAAAAAGTTTGTTCGAGACCATTACGTTTTCCATTCTCATAGTATAGAATTTTTTTCTCTTTTCCGTCCGGGAAATAAAAAACCCATTTGTCAGCAGGTTTTTTATTTATAAATATTTTTTGAGAAAGGAGAAATCCATTTTTGTCATACTCCTTTCGGATTTCTTTTGATTCCTGATCTGAAAAGATTGAGGATTGAGAAATATTTCCATTTTCATAGTACTGTAAATTCTCTCCTGTTCTGAAACCGTTTTGATAAGAGTATTGATGCTTTAGTTTGCCGGTATCAAAGAATGCGTTGTTTTCGCCATGAAGTTTCCCTGATTTATAAAACCCTCCCAACACCAATTGACCTTCGGAATTATACGTTTTAAAAGCTCCGGTTTTATTACCGTTTTCGTTGGAATATTCCGTATCTAATTTACCATTTGAATGATATGTTTTAAAATACCCATCCATTTGGCCATTTTTCATGATGGCTTCAGTCTTTAGAATCCCACTTTCATAGTACGTTTTACTTAATCCGTTTGGTTTGCCATTGCTGTAGTTGATTTCCTGTTTGACTTGTCCCGATCTGTAATATTCTTTTACCAGTCCGTCCGGTTTACCCAGATAAAACTCGCTTTCATTTTTTATATCGCCATCTTCAAAATAGACATAAAGCTTTCCTGTCAACGTATCATTTTTATATTGTGCTTTTTGAAGTATCCGGCCTTCTTC
>DAOVVI010000032.1 GCA_030637245.1 Cyclobacteriaceae bacterium | reverse complement strand
TTGAAATGAAAGAACGCATTGGCCATGTTGAACTCTACAGTTACGTTCGAATTTTCTGATGGTAAAGTAGTATTTAGAAGATTTAAAGCTTTTCTTGGAACAATTATAGCATGCTCTCCCTCAGAGACGACATCCACCCTTCTGTATCTGATCAACCTGTGACCATCGGTAGCAACGAATGTGGTATTCGTTGGAGAAAGATTGATATAAACCCCGGTCATCGCAGGTCTCAATTCGTCATTACTTGTAGCAATTATGCTATTTGAAATAGCACTGGATAACGCATCAGTAGATATATCTACTGTGTATCCGTCTGTAACTTCAGGGATTTTTGGAAAATCTGTTGAATTTTCTCCGGCGAGCCTATATCGCCCGTTATCGCTGCTTATTTCAATAGAATAAGTTTCTTCATCTAAAGAAAAAGTTACAGGTTGCTCCGGTAGATTTTTCAGGGTTTCCAACAATATCCTTGCGGGAACAGCAATACTGCCACTTTCTTTTGCCTCCACTTCCAATTCAGTGATCATGGAAGTCTGAAGGTCAGATGCAGTGATGATCAACTTGCCGTCTTCGATTTCAAAAAGAAAATTTTCCAGAATTGGGACGACTGGATTGGTGGTTATGACTCCATTAATATTATTGAGTTCTTTCAGTAATGCTGCGGACGAAACTATAAATTTCATTAAGATCGTTTTTAGGGTTCAATAAAAATCCGGGTAAATTTAAAAATAATAATCAATTATCACTATTCGATCCCGGTTGTGATTTGAGTTCTCAAATCACCGATAAAATTTGTTTAAGTAATAATTCACCAAAGATTCTGCGAATATTTATTAGCTTCGCAATTTAAAATCAATTTTTATAAAAACCTTCTAATTTTCCTTTGTTATGGAAGAATTTTTTGATGCTGTAAATTATATACAAAGCATATACAAATCAAAACCTCAATTTGGAATTATACTCGGAACGGGATTGGGAAAGCTTGTCAACGAAATAGATATCGATTGTACTATCGATTATCAAAATATCCCTTACTTCCCAGTATCAACTGTGGAGAGTCACAGTGGGAAACTGATCTTTGGAAAGATCTCCGGCAAAAATGTAGTAGTGATGCAAGGCCGCTTTCATTATTATGAAGGTTATTCAGCTAAACAGATTACGTTCCCGGTAAGGGTGATGAAATTGTTGGGTATTGAAAAATTATTTATTTCCAATGCATGCGGTGGAGTAAATCCGGCACACGATGTTGGTGAATTAATGATAATAGAAGATCACATAAATTTACATCCCGATAATCCACTCAGAGGGCCAAACCTGGATGAATTTGGGCCAAGGTTTCCGGATATGAGTGAGCCTTATGACCGAAAAATGATTGCCCAGGCCGTGGAAATTGCTAATGAAAATGGCATTAAAATACATACGGGGGTTTACGCAAGTGTTACTGGGCCAAACCTGGAAACACCTGCAGAATATAAATTTGTACGCATTATTGGCGCTGATGTAGTTGGCATGTCCACAATCCCTGAAAACATTGTCGCTCGCCATATGAGCATCCCCGTCTTTGCAATTTCTGTAATCACCGACCTCGGTGTTGAGGGGAAAATAGAAAAAATTTTACTGGAGGATGTGCTGGCTGCAGCAAGAATAGCAGAACCTTTCATGACGACTATTTTCAAGGAATTGATTGCCCGGCAGGAATAGGATTTCTGGTTTGTCTATGGAAAATGAACTACTTTTGAGATTCTGAATTGGAAAATTCTAACCTTTTAAGATGACAGGGAAGGACAAAGCTGTAAAAACTATTTGCTATCATTGCGGGGACAATTGCGATCGTGAGCACATCGTATTCGAAGATAAAGATTTCTGCTGCAATGGCTGTAAGACTGTGTATGAGATTCTAAATCAGAATGATTTGTGCACATATTATGATCTGGAGCAAAATCCTGGTATTAGCCTGAAAAGCAAGAAGTTCGATGACAAATATGCCTACCTGGATAATGAAGAGATTACCCACCTGATCCTGGATTTTAAAGATGGAGAAAAAGCCAAGGTCACTTTTTACATCCCATCCATTCATTGCAGCTCTTGTATCTGGCTTTTGGAAAATCTGTACAAGCTTACAGACGGAGTAAATCACAGTCGTGTCAATTTTGTTAAGAAAGAATTTAGTGCCGACTTCAACCCGGAAATCATCTCGGTAAGAAAGTTAGTTGAGCTCATGGTAACCTTGGGGTACGAGCCAAGTATAAGTCTTGAAGACAGCAACAAAAAGAACGAAAAATCCATCAATCGAAGCTTATATTTAAAAATCGGGGTAGCAGGGTTTGCCTTTGGAAATATCATGCTTTTAAGTTTGCCCGAGTATTTTGGGTTTGAAGGATTGGAAAAAAATATTCAACGTTTTCTAACCTATTTGAATATTCTACTTTCATTGCCGGTTGTATTTTATTGCGCAAGCGATTATTTCAAGTCTGCCTGGTCAGGCTTGAAGCAAAAGTTCATTAACATTGACGTACCGATTTCCCTTGGTATTATTGTGCTTTTTACGAGAAGTCTTTATGAGATCATATCCATGTCTGGACCGGGTTATCTCGACTCTTTATCCGGTCTGCTATTCTTCCTTTTGGTGGGGAGATGGTTTCAAAACTACACCTATCAGGGATTGTCATTTGAGCGTGATTACAAATCCTATTTTCCGCTGGCAATTTATAAATATGTGGATGGCATATTAAAAAGTATTCCTGTCAACAGGATTGAAAAAGGAGATGTGATCAATGTTCGAAATCAAGAGATTATTCCGGCAGATAGCATTTTGAAAAGTGACCATGCCAATATTGATTACAGTTTTGTGACCGGAGAATCTAACCCGGTCTCGAAGAATAATGGGGATTATATCTATGCCGGAGGCCGGCAATTGGGTGAGAGCATCAATCTGGAGGTGGTAAAACCTGTATCGCAAAGTTATCTGACTCAGCTATGGAATAATGATGCTTTTACTAAAGAAAAAGATGAGAGCTTTGAGTCGCTGATCAACAAGATTAGTAAATATTTTACTATAGCTGTCTTGACAATTGCCCTGTTGGGATTTGCTTTTTGGGTTGGAAATGACTTTAAAACCGCATTAAATGTGCTTACTGCTGTTTTGATCGTGGCCTGTCCATGTGCGTTGACTTTGTCTGCGCCATTCACACTTGGATCTGCTATGCGGATATTTGGCAAAAAGAATTTTTACATTAAAAATGTGAATGTAATTGAACGATTACTTAAAATATCACATATTGTTTTTGACAAAACCGGTACCATCACCTACAATCAAACCAGTGAAGTTAACTATGAGGGTGTGGAGGTAGAGCAGGATGATTTTAAAAATATTAAGGCATTGGCCATAAATTCCACGCATCCACTGAGCAGGATTTTGGCAGAGAGTATTGATGAAAACCCAGACAACATCAGCCTGGATAAATACGAAGAAATTACTGGCTCAGGTTTGCAGGCGGAAGTAGAGGGAGATGCTTACAAGCTGGGCAACTGGGATTTTGTGAATACAGGTGAATATAGTTCATTAGAAATAACAGATGCCACTCAAATATTTGTTTCCAAAAATGCCAGGTTATTGGGGAGGTTTAAAATTGAAAATAAGTACCGTGAAGGACTGAAAGAAATTGTTTCTTTTTTAAAATCCCGATTCGGTTTTTCAATTCTAACCGGAGATAATAAAAATGAAGAACGGCGGTTAATTGAACTCTTTGGAAATTCGGCCACCTATAAATTCAAACAATCCCCTCAGGATAAACTCGATTACATCATAAAACTTCAGAAACAAAATGCTTATGTGTTAATGATCGGCGATGGGCTCAATGATGCAGGAGCCCTTCGGCAAAGTAACATTGGTATTTCTGTGACCGACGACACCTCCAATTTTACTCCGGCATCAGACGCCATTATGACTTCAAATTCGTTGAGGGATCTTCCGAAATTTATAAATTTTGCCCAAGTATCTCATGCAATTGTTATAGCGGCATTTACTATTTCATTCTTGTACAATATCCTTGGAATCAGTTTTGCTTTGACTGGAAAATTAACACCTTTGGTAGCGGCAATTCTTATGCCCTTAAGCAGTATTTCGGTTGTGGTATTTGCAACAACAGTTACGAATCTTATGGCAAAAATCAAAAAGCTAGTATAGCATGTCGGTTATTATTGTATTGATAATTATAAGTGTAGTGGTTGCAGTATTTTTCCTGGGATTATTTATCTGGGCAGTTAATACCGGTCAGTTTGATGATACGTATTCACCTTCTGTACGAATGCTCTTTGAGGATAAAAAGCCTGCCTATCCTGCCTCGCCGGCAGGCGGGCGGACAGGCAGGCATTCAAAATCCCAGCCCTCCCGGCAGACAGGAATGAAAGAGAAAAAGGATGAAGATAAAAAAAAGTAGAGGTGTTTCAAGACCTGTTCCTTGCACAAATATTACCGGAGTGTCAAGTTTTTTATTACCAGATCTGTTCCTCCTTTCTGTCGTCGCAGGCATCTGCTTGCTATTTGCAATGTTGTATTATAAGCACCAATTATTTTTAATATTATTTAATAATTCAACTTTTATTTAAATTTTTCAAATTATGTGACAATTGTCATATCTTTGGTTTTCGTGAACACATATATTCACTTTTTAATGTTCTTTAACCTGGCATATATTTTTCATAACTAACCACTTAAACATGCAAATTGAGAAATTTAGCTACGACAACAAGGTAGTCAAGTATTTTGCTATCGCAACAATAGTTTGGGGTATCATTGGGATGCTGGTAGGAATCATCATTGCGACTCTGATGTTTTACCCAAACCTCCACGGAGATTTTCATGCCGGCTGGAATAGCTTCGGAAGACTCCGTCCATTACATACCAATGCGGTTATTTTTGCCTTTGTAGGTAACATGATCTTCACAGGCGTTTACTATTCCATGCAGCGTTTGCTCAAAGCAAGGATGTTTAATGACACCTTAAGTTGGGTGCACTTTTGGGGGTGGCAACTGATCATTGTTTCCGCTGTTGTGACTCTGCCTTTAGGCTTTACTACTTCTAAAGAATATGCTGAATTGGAGTGGCCGATCGATATTGCTATCGCCGTTATTTGGTTAGTATTTGGTTTCAATATGATTGGAACCATTCTTAAAAGAAGAGAACGGCATATGTACGTAGCCATATGGTTTTACCTGGCTTCATTCGTAACTGTTACGGTACTTCATGTTGTTAATTCTTTTGAATTGCCAGTTGACTTTTTGAAAAGCTACTCATGGTACGCCGGAGTTCAGGATGCATTGGTGCAGTGGTGGTATGGTCATAATGCTGTGGCATTTTTCCTGACCACTCCATTTTTGGGATTAATGTATTATTTTTTGCCAAAAGCAGCCAACAGGCCTGTTTATTCATATAAACTATCTATTGTCCATTTCTGGTCCCTTATATTTATTTATATCTGGGCAGGTCCACATCATTTGCTTTATACGGCCTTACCGGACTGGGCTCAATCTTTAGGGGTGGTTTTTTCCATCATGTTAATCGCTCCTTCCTGGGGAGGTATGTTAAATGGTCTTTTGACATTGAGAGGCGCCTGGGACAGAGTGAGAGAAGAACCGGTACTTAAATTTATGGTAGTAGCAGTGACAGCCTATGGCATGTCAACCTTTGAAGGGCCGATGCTTTCATTGAAAAACTTCAATGCAGTAGCACACTACACGGATTATATCATTGCACATGTTCACATTGGCGCCTTGGGTTGGAATGGATTTCTGACATTTGGTATTCTTTATTGGATGATACCCAAAATGTGGGGTGTCAGGCTGCATTCAATCAAACTGGCAAACTTTCATTTCTGGATTGGGTCATTAGGCATCGTTTTCTATGCACTTCCTTTATATTCATCGTTTTTCGTACAAAGTTTGATGTGGAAACAATTTACTGCTGATGGAATTTTAGCCTATCCTAACTTCCTTGAAACTGTGACGCAGATTGTTCCAATGTACATGTTAAGAGCATTTGGTGGGACTCTATATTGGGTTGGCTCTTTAGTTATGGTTTATAACTTAATTAAAACGGCAACTGCCGGCAAGTTCGTTGCAAATGAAGAAGCTGAAGCTCCGGCATTGGAGAAAAAGGTAATTACAGGAGGACATTGGCATAGTGTTCTTGAACGAAAACCAATTCGTTTTACTATCTATGCTTTAGTTGCAATTCTTATTGGTGGAATTGTAGAAATGGTTCCGACATTCCTGATAAAATCTAATATACCTACCATTGAGGCAGTGACACCATATACTCCTCTAGAATTAGAAGGCAGAGACATCTATATCCGGGAGGGCTGTGTTTCCTGCCATTCTCAAATGATCCGTCCATTCCGTTGGGAAACGGAACGTTATGGAGAATACTCAAAAGCCGGGGAGTTTGTTTATGATCATCCATTCCTGTGGGGATCGAAAAGAACTGGACCGGATCTTCATAGAGAGGGTGGAAAATATCCTGATTCATGGCATTACTATCATATGTACGACCCAACGAGTACTTCTCAGGGATCATTAATGCCTCGATATCCATGGCTGTATGAAAATTATTACGATCAGAGTAAGACCCCTGACAAAATCAGTGCCATGCGTACACTGGGAGTTCCATATGAAGACGGATACGAAGACCAGGTTGTTGAAGACATGCAAAAGCAGGCAGATAAGATTGCGGCTCAGCTCAAGGTGGAGAACATAGAAACTGATCCAAATCTTGATATTATTGCTTTGATCGCCTATCTGCAACGTCTTGGCACGGATATAAAAGTTCAGGAAACAACATCTGCTCAATAATTTAAAAACAAGAAAATGTTTAAACATTATTTCGAACAGATACAGAACGTTGAGATATGGCCGATCATATCACTGATTATATTTTTCGTGTTTTTCACGGCCACTATTTTCTGGGTTCTATTTCTTGATAAAAAGTATATAGAGAAAATGAAAAGTCTGCCATTTGATGATGATGCAGATGAAACCAAAACTAATTTGAAGATATAAAATATTAATAGTTATGCTATTTTCTAATATAAAAGCCAAATGGATAAAAAGAGCATTTATAATGTTCCTGTCATTTGTATTGACAATACCTGCTTTTGCTCAATCTGGAGAAAGCGCTTCCTCCAATCTTGAAACAATGCTTATTGTTGTGCTGATATTTGTGCTCATTGTGGCAATTCTAATTCTTATCATTGGTTTATACCTGGTAAGTATCATCAGAATGATTCTGTTGGAGGACAAAAAACAAAAAGTGCTAGCGGAAGGAAAAGAATTTGTTCCTGAATTGGAACCAAGCCTATGGAATAAATTGATGCATAAGGCTACTGATTCAGTGTCAATAGAAGAGGAAGAGACTGTAATGCTGGATCATGACTATGACGGCATTCACGAGTTGGACAACCACCTGCCGCCTTGGTGGAAATGGTTGTTTTATGTGACGATCATTTGGGGGTTTATCTATTATTTGGTTTATCACGTTTTTGATGCATTGCCTTTAATGCAGGAAGAGTATGATATTGTAATGGAGGATGCGAGAGTTGCCAGGGAAGAAATGATGGCTTTGGAAGGGAATAACATTGATGAGAATAATGTAGAATTTAGTGATGCAGCTGATGTGATGGCAAATGGGAAAGCCATTTACGATCGCGAGTGCGTCGCCTGCCATGCTCCGGAGGGGCAGGGATTGATCGGCCCGAATTTCACAGACAAGTATTGGATTCATGGCGGCAGTATTAATGACATTTTCAAAATAATAAAATATGGCGTCCCTCAAAAGGGAATGATATCCTGGCAAAGTAAGCTTACTCCATCCGATATGAGAGATGTAGGCAGCTTTATTATGACTTTTGTCGGAACTACACCACAAAATCCTCCTGCCCCTAAAGGACCAGAGGGCGAAGAGTATATACCTGTTGACCAAAACCAAACAAGTGAAGAACCTGTAGAGCAGCCCACTACTGATACTTTAAAAGTAGCTATGAATAAGTAGCTAGTAGCTTTCAGTAATCGTTCTAAAATGTCGAATGGAAAATTTATATGAGTTTGATGAGGAGTATCGTGATACGATAGCAACTGTTGATGAAGAGGGTAAACGAATTTGGGTTTATCCTAAAAAACCAAGTGGAAAATTCCACAATCTCCGAATTGTTGTTTCTATAGTACTGTTGACAATATTATTCGGACTTCCGTTTCTTAAGATTGATGGAGATCCAATAATGCTTATCGATGTATTTGAGCGAAAATTTATCATTTTCGGCATTCATTTATGGCCGCAGGATTTTCATATTGTGGCGCTGTCCATGATTTCCCTTGTAGTTTTTGTGGTGTTATTTACAGTTGTTTTTGGCCGGGTTTGGTGTGGATGGGCCTGTCCGCAAACCATATTCATGGAAATGGTATTCAGAAAAATTGAATACTGGATAGAAGGCGACGCCACCAGACAAAGAAAGCTAAACAAAGCTCCGTGGAATACAGAGAAAATACTTAAAAAGGGATCAAAGCACATTATTTTCATAGCGATATCCCTCATCATTTCTCATACATTTCTTTCCTATATTATTGGTATTGAAAAGCTAAAAGCAATTGTCAGTCAACCTCCTGCTGAAAATATTGTTGGGTTCATAGCGCTAATGGCATTTACTGGGTTTTTCTACCTTGTATTTTCTGTATTAAGAGAGCAGATATGTATTGCTGTTTGTCCATATGGAAGGCTTCAGGGAGTTTTTCTTGGCAATAGTAGTATAGCAGTTATGTATGATTGGCTGAGAGGCGAGCCAAGAGGAAGACTTAAAAAGGGGAAGATACAGGAAGAAAAAGGAGATTGCATAGAGTGTAAAATGTGTGTGCATGCCTGCCCGACGGGTATCGATATTCGAAATGGCACCCAGTTGGAATGCGTGAATTGCACAGCTTGCATAGATGCCTGTGACGAGGTGATGGATAAGATAGAAAAGCCGCGAGGCCTGATCAAATATGCATCATACGCTGGCATTAAAGAAGGTAATACTAAACTATTTACTTCAAGAGTTATAGGATACATCATAGTGCTGGCATTGTTGGTTTCTGTTGTTGCATTCATGCTTTTCACAAGGACAGATATTGAGGCAACTATTCTGAAAGTGCCAGGTCAGTTGTACCAGGAGCAGCCTAATGAACGGATAAGCAATCTTTACAATATCCAGTTTATAAACAAAACTACCCATGATGTGAAAGTAGCTTTGAAAATAAAAGATTATGAGGATGCTACAATCAAACGTGTTGGAGAGGAGTCATTGACCATCGATGCAGGAAGCAGGGTTGATGGTGTGTTCTT
>DAOVVI010000173.1 GCA_030637245.1 Cyclobacteriaceae bacterium | reverse complement strand
TGCAAAATCATTCAATAAGGGGGGGTGGAACTCATCAAGAGGACCAGGCAAGACTTTAAAAAGAAAATGATAGATTAACGACTATTGTTTTACCAAAGCTTAGCCTCAATAATTCATGAATTTAATGTCAGTACCGTGATTTCTAACTCTTGACAATTAATAATAATTATCACCTGAAATATTCTGCTCTGCCGGATTTGCGATCCGGAAGGAACAGGACAATGAATGTTTTTCATTTAAATTGCAAATCCTAATGAGCTGTAAGATTTACTAAAATTCATCAAAAGCAATTTGCGCTTCACCTACCCCATATTTTTTAAGCATATCTTTTGTTGCATTAATCATCGCCGGGGGTCCACATAGATAATATTCTATTTGCATAGGATCCGGATGAGTTTTGAGATATTGGCTTTCGACTATTTCATGGATAAACCCGGTATGAGCATCCCATTGATCTTCAGGTTTTGGCTCGGATAGTGCAACTTGAAAAGAAAAATTTTCATGGTCCATTACCAATTTTTCAAAATATGAGGTATAGAACAACTCTTGTTTCGAACGGGCTCCATACCAAAAACTAACCTTTCTCCTGGTATTCAATGTTTCAAATAAATAAGAGATATGTGCTTTCAAAGGAGCCATGCCTGCGCCGCCACCAACATACACCATATCCTTTTCTGTGTCTTTGATATGAAAATCTCCAAATGGACCAATGGCGGTCACTGTATCTCCTTTATTCAATCCGAAGACATAGGATGATCCTACTCCGGCATTGCAATTCAAACCCATTGGCGGTGTAGCCAACCGGACATTAAACCTGATATGATCATCTGTCTCAGGGTTATTGGCCATCGAATAATTTCTTCTGGTTTTAGTGTCGTTAGTCACGTGCAACCGGAATATATTTTCTTCCTTCCATGTTTTATAAAAAGGTTCTATTACATGCATGTATTCAAAACTTGCGTCATAGTCTGGAATATCCAGCTGGATGTAGTCTCCCGGGGTAAATTCAAATTTATCTTTGTCCAATGGCGCTAATACCAGCTCCTTGATATAGGTAGCTACATTTTCATTACTTACAACTTTAAATGATGTTGCCTTTTGCTTTGAAGAATTTTTAGTTTTCGATTGGATATTTAGCCATATTTTATTGTCTTCAATCCTTATCTCATATGTCGGCAAAGACACACATACGGGAGGTCGCTGCACTGAGCCGTCCCTCACATCGAAGCGCCCATTGTGTTTAGGACATTCTATTTGATCTCCAATCACCAATCCTTCAGCCAGATAGGTATTACCATGTGTACATATTCCATCGGTGGCATAAAACGCTCCTTCTTCCGTATGGTAAACGGCATACGTTTTATGATTAAAATCAAATCTCAACACCTCACCGGCCGCTAATGCCTCAGACTGACAGATTTCAATATAACCATCAGTTCGAAGTTTGTCTTCATCACCAACAAAAGTGAGCGTATGCTGAGTATCCGTGTTGGATGGTGTTGGCAACTTCCGGTGGACAAAAAAATCAGGTTCTTTGGCCTGGCGTACAACCGCTGGAATTATCTCTTTGAAAGCAGCATAAATACTTGAATACGGAGAGGGATGGTCATCTTTGACCAATTCATGGAGTTTTGGAAGATTGTAATATGGAACTAACGGAAACATATGGTGTTCTACGTGATAATTCATGTTCCAATACAACCAACAATGAACCGGATTCATCATTACGGTTCTGCAATTAAGTCTGTGATCCAGTACATTTTCGGCCAATCCTGCATGTTGTGTAGTACCATAAACCAACATAAGCCAGGTGCCGACAAACGTAGGGAAACCGATGAACATCAAGGGCAACAGTGTCCAGTAGAAAATAGAAAGTCCAATCGAAGTAGCGAAAATCAATAAGTAAATCCTTGCACGTAAAAATACTTTCCCATATTCAGTTTTAGGGAGATACGTAGTGATTTCAGGGTCAATTCTACCCAGTGCATGACGTACCATTTTCTTGAATTCCCGTGGAGTGCTTTTTAAAGCAAATATTTGTAAGATCATACCCTTGATATCCGTGGGTCGTTGAACGGCGATTTCAGGGTCGCGTCCCCTGATGATTGTATCGCTATGGTGACGGGTATGGCTCCATCTCCAGGGAATTGATTGCCTGAATACCATAAAAGATGCTAATTCGTACAGAGAATTGTTCATCCAGTCGGTTTTAAAAGCAGTGCCATGGCTGGTTTCATGCCATCTCGAGTCAGACGTGGAAGCGTATAACGTAGCATATATAAAATAGGGTATGATGGCCCACCAGGAACCCCACAGAATAAAGAATGAATAACCGGATCCTACGATTAGTGAAAGCCAAATCAACGTATCCCTTATGGCAGGTCCATTTCTACGTTTCAGCAACTCCCTCATATTTTCCCTTGATACCGGAGAAGTGTACCATGCGGCTTCTGCCAGACCGTTGGCTACTGAAGTTTTACTTTCTGCCCCCAACAAACTATAATCTCTTGCTGTTGCCATAAATTATTAAATTTTTAGAGTTATAAACTAAAGGCGAAATTTGGATATAACCAATTCAATACAATGATCATTGAAAGGAAATTGATTCTTCAATTATCCATAAAGCACATATTCCTAAGTTAAAATTTGCCCTACCAGAAAGTAGAAAAATCGATCAATAATCTTGTTTTTGTTAGAAAAGATCAAGGATTAGTGTTAAAATATTAGCATATTTTCTGCAATAATATTGCTGGTTTCTCTGCTATACTAATTACACGTACTCTTTCGGATTAAAACATCCAAAAGAACCTGATATACAATCCCGATTTTCCATCCCTGTCGTCCATGGCCACTCCATAATCAACAGAAATTATCTGGTTTTCATTGTATCCTATTTTTAACCCTAATCCCGCACTGAAATGAAAATCTTCTGCACCAGGATCAAAATAATCTTCAAACTGGTCATCACCAAATATCGATTGGTTATTTTTCAACTTGTCATAGTCGATATGAATTTTATTCATAACACGACCAACATCGAAGAAGAGGTTTGTTCCAAGGTATAAGCTATTTTTACCCATTTGGATTTTGAGAAATTTCCATCGTAATTCTACATTGCCTAATGCAATTCCATCACCGACAACTCTGTTTCGCATAATGCCGCGAAGCGTTTTCGCTCCACCCAATCCCTGTGAAGTAGCAGCTGTCATAAAAGTTGGCACGATGTGAGGTTGCATATGAAACGGCACGGTACCGGAAAGTGTAGTTTGATAACCTAATCGATATGCAAAAATCAGATCCTTAGACCCCAATGACAAATAATGTCGATGTATTAATGTGAGCTTAGAATAGCTGAACTTACCATCTCCCAGGAATTCCGGGGCATATGAAAAAGTGGCTTCACTCCAGATACCCTGTGAAGGGAAAAATTCAAAATCTCTTGAATCATATACCAGGCCGACCTTTAGATATGTGGTTTTATTTCCTTTTGCTTCCTCAGGATTTATTATTTCCCAGTCCACATATTTATCATAAAGGCCATCAATATCCGGTAATTTTTCCTCTTCATCTTTCCCCTTATTTAAGAGATCAATATCCACAGGACCAGTCTTATTGTCGAAATAGGCAAATCCGGTAATCCATTTGAGTTTGTCATTACTCTTTAAAAGATTTCCCTGAAAATTTGCTAATATTCGGAAAATCTTGCGATCATGACGATAAAAAACCCTTGATTTATATTCCGGATCAGAATCGTCCTCCCAAGTAGCATTATAGATGGCATCATACCCATTAAAACCAAAAAACTGTAAAGCCTGTTCTGTCAAATAACTCACATCCGCTGTCAGTCGTATATTGGGAATGAGATATTCAGAATCATAATAAATTCTATTAATTCCGCTTCCCTTGGTCGTTCGTGACCATTCTACGTAGAACTTATGTTTGTACTCCGGGTAAATGCCTGGCTTGCCATAATCGAATAAATCAATACCCAATCCATATTGAAAACCTAAATCCTGATCGAAAGATATGATTGGAATCGGTATGCCCATTTTCCATCCTTCTTTTATCTTACTCGTATCTTTTTGCTGTTCTTCGATGTTATCCTGAGCTGAAAGTTGAGTGATGAAAAGAAGAAAATATATAGTAGTGATTAAGTATGTTTGAGGGAGTTTCATAATCATGATTTACTGGATAATAAACTAACTAAGGAATTTAGTCAAAAAATTTGAAACTAATCATTTTTTTATAAATCAAAACTCCAAACTTTTGTCAATGGAATTCAAAATCATAATATACTTTTCATAATTAAAATCATATCTGTCCGGTACTTTTTAAAAATAAACGCAGAGATGAAGTGAAAAATGAAGAGGTAACCAGTGTCGTATCTGGCTTTGAAATTCGGAAAGGTCAATGTAATAGTTGACAGTCAAGGAACTCCAATAAGTTCGGTTATCCCGAATCTTATTGGAGCTGGTCATGGTTATTAACTGATGTCAGATCAAAGATGGTTTGACGGATATTTATTTAGTTAACTAAATAAATACTTCCATTTTTAACCCAACACAGTTGGTTGTCATGGTATTATTTTTTACTTAACAGCAACAACAGCAGAAGTTGGACCTGCTAATGGCATCATTTCAACTTTTGAAAAACCGATTCCCTTTGCCCATCCTTCAAAGTCACTTGCAGTAAAATCAAATCCTTCAAGCGTTTCAATCAGCATATTTAATGACATTAAAAGCCCAAACGTATTCTTACTTCTATCATTATCAATCACATTTTCTACAATTACCAGAGCTCCTCCTTCAGGCAAGGCATTATAAGCTTTTTTCATAAGCATCTTTTTGTCATGCAAACCCCAATCATGGAGAATGTTACCCATCGTAATTACATCTGACTTGGGAAATTCTGATTCTTCAAAGAAATCCAAATTAACTGTCGAGACATTACCTTGCAATTTGAATCTTTCAATATTTTCCTGAGCGATTGCCCGAACAACCGGTAAATCTGCCGAAATACATTTCATATGTGGATTTTTTTGAGCAACCTGGATAGACAAGGCAGCGGAGGCACCACCGATATCACATAATGTGTTATATTTTTTAAAGTTAAACTGGCTGGCCAATTCAATAAATGCTCCCATCTGAGCTCCCTGCATAGCCATCATAAACTCTCTCAATTTTTGGGAGTCTTTGTATAGCTCATCAAATAATGAGACTCCAGTGTGTTTGATCTCATTTTGTGGTTGGCCTGTTATTAGAGCATCATCCAGGTTGTCCCAAAATTTATAAAGTCTGTTGTTTGCCATCTCCAATATTCCACCAATATAAGATGGTTTGCTTTTGTCAAGAAAGAGATCTGTTTCTTCCGT
>DAOVVI010000367.1 GCA_030637245.1 Cyclobacteriaceae bacterium | reverse complement strand
CACAACCTAAGGCAACACCTTTGGCAAAAGCCATAGCTGCAGATAAAAAAGTCGAGCTTCCTTCTAAAGGTTCAGGAATAGGAGGGAAGGTACTGGCCGCAGATATCAAGCAAATGCCATCTGTTACACTGGCCGATGATTACACCGACAAAAAGATTTCAAATATTAGAAAGATCATTGCCCAAAACATGTATGAGTCATTGGCAAATACGGCTCAATTGACTCTTCATACCAGCGCTGATGCTAGAAGGATGATGGCAACCCGCAAAATTGTAAAAGCTAAAATGGATGAAGGATATCCATATAATATTACCATCAATGATATGGTGAGCTTTGCTACTATCCGTGCATTGATTAAAAATCCGGAGATCAATATCCATTTTTTGGGTGACAGCATACGCTCTTTCAGCAACGTTCATCTGGGGTTTGCTGTGGATACGCCAAGAGGATTGATGGTTCCAACAGTGCAAAGTGCAAATCATTTGACAATTGAAGGTTTGTCAACAAGGATTAAAGAACTTGCTTCGGCTTGTCAAAATGGAAATATTGATCCGGAATTATTTAAGGGAGCCACCTTTACCATGACAAATCTCGGAGGTTTTGGAATTGAAATGTTTACTCCTGTTTTAAATCCACCACAGGCCGGGATATTGGGCGTCAATACCATTACGCAACAACCGGCTCAATTGGAAGGAGGAGCATTTGGATTCATACCAAAAATTGGCCTGTCGCTGACGTTCGATCACAGGGCATTGGATGGTGCTCCCGCAGCTCGGTTTTTGCAGGATGTGGTGAGTGAGATTGAAGGGATTGAGTTGTAACTAGCCGCTTGTACTAGTCGCTAGTTAAAAAATCAAACGTCAAACCATCATAGATAATAATTTAGAAATGAATACTAAAAACATAATAAAATGCCAAAATTAGATTTTTTAGATCCTAAAGTTGAAAGGAAATCAGGTGAGATCAAATTGGATCCGATTCCTGTAAATCAATATAATAAATCAATCGAAGATGAAAAGGTCAATTTCTCCGGAGAAGAGTTGATTAAGATTTACAGAGATATGGTGATCATACGTGAGTTTGAGACCATGCTCAATGAAATAAAGATTAGTAGCGAATATAATGGAATTCCATACAATCATCCCGGACCCGCGCACCTTTCAATTGGTCAAGAGGCTTCGGCAGTTGGGATGGCCTACCATCTTGATGAAAATGATCTGATATTTGGCTCTCACAGAAGTCACGGCGAGATTTTGGCGAAGGGCCTCTCGGTGATCAACAAGTGGAATGACAATCAGCTTTTGGACGTCATGAAGAGCTATTGGGATGGTGCTACCTTAAAGCCAGTAGAAAAAGATCATAAGGGAACAGTAAACGATCTGGCGATTGATTTTCTGCTTTACGGAACTTTGGCAGAAATCTTTGCCAGAGAGAATGGATTTAACAAGGGACTGGGAGGTTCCATGCATGCCTTTTTCACGCCTTTTGGCGTCTATCCCAATAATGCGATTGTTGGAGGATCCGGTGACATTGCTGTCGGTGGAGCATTGTATAAGAAAGTGAATCAAAAGCCGGGTATCGTCGTAGCTAATATTGGTGATGCGTCTATGGGCTGTGGTCCTGTTTGGGAAGGAATGGTCTTTTCTTCCATGGATCAGTTCAGGTTGCTTTGGGAAGAAGAATACAGGGGCGGATTGCCGATCATTTTCAATTTTATGAATAATCAATATGGTATGGGCGGCCAAACCAAAGGTGAAACCATGGGCTATGATGTATTGGCAAGGGTAGGGGCGGCTTTCGCTCCTTATCAAATGCACACCGAACGTGTGGATGGCTATAATCCATTGGCGGTGATCGATGCTTTTAGAAGGAAAAAACAAATTCTCAAAGAGAAGAAAGGCCCGGTGCTTCTGGATACATTGACTTACAGGTTTAGTGGGCATTCTCCGTCAGACGCGTCTTCCTACAGATCAAAAGAGGAAATTGACGCCTGGCAAAATGTAGACAGCATCATTGATTATGGAAAATCGCTGGTTCAGGCAGGGATATGTACTCAGTCGGATTTAGATGGTATAAAAGCGACAACTGTCGGTAAAATAGAAAATGTATTGAAGTTGGCATCCAGCGATGAGATATCTCCCAAAATGGACTTGATTGCCAATCCGGGAGGCATTGAGGATGTGATGTTTACCAATGGCTCGGTGGATAAATTTGATGACCGTGAGCCCGTTGTAAATATGCCTATGGAAGAAAACCTGAGGGTTAAGCAAATAGCTAAAAAAGAAAGATATGGGATAAAGGATGGTAAGGAAGTTTCTAAAATGAAAGCCTACCAGTTGCGAGATGGATTATTTGAAGCCATTATCGACCGATTTTATAAAGACCCAACCTGTGTGGCTTATGGAGAAGAAAACAGGGATTGGGGTGGCGCTTTTGCTGTTTACCGTGGATTGACGGAGGCGTTGCCATATCACCGGTTGTTCAACAGTTCCATTTCTGAAGGAGCAATTATGGGGACAGCCGTAGGATATGCCATGTGTGGAGGACGGGTAATTCCTGAAATTATGTATTGTGATTTCCTTGGCAGGTCAGGAGATGAAGTATTTAATCAGCTTTCCAAGTGGCAGGCAATGAGTGCAGGATTGTTGAAAATGCCGGTAGTGATGCGTGTTTCTGTAGGTTCGAAATATGGCGCACAGCATTCCCAGGATTGGTCGTCATTGGTGGCCCATGTTCCGGGATTGAAAGTAATATTCCCAACAACGCCTTATGACGCCAAAGGCCTTCTAAATGCCGCTTTACAGGGCACAGATCCGGTGATCGTATTTGAAAGTCAAAGATTGTATGATAAAGGAGAGCTTTTCCACAAAGAGGGTGTGCCGGAAGGGTACTACGAAATTGAGATTGGTGAGCCGGATGTCAAAAAGGAAGGAAAAGACGTTACCATTCTAACTATTGGATCTACACTTTATACGGCAATTGATGCGGCAAAAGTGCTGGAAGAAAAATATGGTTTGAGTGCGGAAGTGATCGATGCGAGAAGTATAGTTCCATTCAATTATGAAAAAGTAATAGAGTCAGTAAAGAAAACCGGAAGGATTGTTCTGGCAAGTGACGCCTGCGAGCGTGGATCTGTCTTGAATGAAATGGCGCAAACTATTTCTGAAATTGCATTTGATTATCTTGATGCCCCTCCGGTTGTGGTTGGTTCCAGAAACTGGATTACCCCGGCCTATGAGTTGGAAGAGTATTTCTTCCCGCAGAAGGAATGGATTTTAGATGCAATTCACACCAGGATATTGCCTCTTGACAGGCATACGCCTTCTAATGATTTTTCAACAAAAGAGCAATTAAGAAGAAGCAGACTTGGAGTCTAAAGTGAATACTTAAATAATAGAATGCGTAAATGTGTGAATGCATCTTCAATTATTATAGCATTTAAACATTCTATCATTCACTCATTCTTTTTAAAATAAAGATAGATAGAAGAGTAAGTGGT
>DAOVVI010000198.1 GCA_030637245.1 Cyclobacteriaceae bacterium | reverse complement strand
GTTACACTTTGGCGGGACCAGGATATTGTTTTATATCCGGTTTATAAATTGCCTTTATCTTTGGATGTGTGGGAAAAAGGGCGGAAAGCCCAGTACACGATCGAAATAGATAAACCGTACCAGGAGTTCGAATTTGATGAAGTGAAGAATCCGGAACTGGTAATTATAGATAGCGATTATGTATTGGTAGGCGAAATCACTCATATCAAAACTCCCGAACAGTATCAATTTCAATTTTCTCATTACGGAGAAAATGTACGGGCCAGGATTGATGCGTTGGAATATTTTCTAGACATTCCGGAAGATTCGATTTCGCAAATTGTACTTAGAAATGCTTTATTAGATCCGTTTTGGGTAATAAGAGAGGAAGTACTTCAGGTTTTTGAAAAAGACACTACTGATTTCTTTTCGAATAATGAAGAATTAATAGTTGATCTGGCATTAAATGATCCGCATTCTTTAGTTAAAGCAGGAGCAATTGCGGTATTGGCGTCCAAAGAAAAATCAAAATATATTGACATATTCAAATCTAACCTTTATGATTCATCCTATTCGATAGCCGGACAATCCTTGTATGCCTATCTGCAAAGTGGGATTACCGATGCAGATGCCGTTGTTCAGGATTTCATGGATGAGACCAACTTTAATATTACTTCTTCCATTGCAGATTATTTTATCAAGCGTCAGGATCATGCTCAATACCTTTGGTTTTCTGATAAACTGAACAGATATAGCAGCGGAGACTTATGGTATTTCATTAAATTATTTGGAATGTACCTGGTCACTGCTCCGGATGAACAGGTGATGAATGGAATCAAAGAGCTGAAGGAAATTGCACAAAATCATCATCAGTTTTATAACCGACTTTCTGCTTACCAATCTATAGAGTTGCTTTCGGACCACCAGGGAGTTCAGGAAATTTTGGACGAAATCATGGCTAACGAACAGGATCCACGGATCAGGGAATACTTTGAATAGTATTTGTTTGAGTCATAAATCAATCATTTAAAAATGATATAATTTACTTTAACCTCATAAATCAGGAAATAATTACTGATACTTAATAATGAGTTGAGATTAACACAATTGATCTTGAATTCAATGACTGAATATAGAAATTATATTTTAGCTGCTAATTGCCATTTCAACTGATAGTCAATGTCTTATCTCTATACGAGAAATTTTCATGAATTATTGAAGTTAAATATTTGAATAATAGAAAAAAGGGTATAATTTTGCATTCCCTTAAAAATCGGGTAGGTTTTTTGATTCAATTTTTAAGGAAAAGTTCTTTTAAAAATTGAATTCCGGGGAGATACCGAAGCGGTCAAACGGGGCAGACTGTAAATCTGTTGGCTCAGCCTTCGGAGGTTCGAATCCTCCTCTCCCCACGTTGCATAAATAGGGTAATATTTTAACTATAAACTTATGAAGTTTATGAGTTTTAAAATTACTAAATTGCGGGAGTAGCTCAGTTGGTAGAGCGACAGCCTTCCAAGCTGTAGGTCGCGAGTTCGAACCTCGTCTCCCGCTCATTTTATACAAAAACAAAAAGGCCGGAATTTACCAAGCCGACGTAGCTCAGGGGTAGAGCGCTTCCTTGGTAAGGAAGAGGTCATGGGTTCAAATCCCATCGTTGGCTCGAATTAATTATATTTATAACATAAAATTAAATTTTTAACTAAACCGAGATTTATCAAAAATGGCTAAAGAAACCTTTGACCGTTCGAAACCGCATGTTAATATCGGTACAATAGGTCACGTTGACCACGGTAAAACTACATTGACAGCTGCTATCACTACAGTTTTAGCAGAAAAGGGGTTATCAGAAATCAGGGAATTCGATTCAATCGATAATGCACCTGAAGAAAAAGAAAGAGGTATTACTATCAATACCGCTCATGTTGAATATGCAACTGCAAATAGACACTATGCGCATGTTGATTGTCCTGGTCACGCTGACTATGTTAAGAACATGGTTACCGGTGCTGCCCAGATGGACGGTGCAATCATAGTCGTTGCGGCTGATGATGGACCAATGCCACAAACCAGGGAACATATCCTTCTTGCCCGTCAGGTAGGTGTACCAGCATTGGTTGTATTCATGAACAAAGTTGACCTTGTTGATGATGACGAATTATTGGAGCTTGTTGAGATGGAAATAAGAGAACTACTCAGCTTCTATGAATACCCCGGTGATGATATTCCTGTAATTCAGGGATCAGCTCTTGGTGGATTAAATGGCGAGCCTAAATGGGTTGAGAAAATTGTGGAGTTGATGGATGCTGTTGATGAGTACATCCCGATTCCAGAGCGAGCTATCGATAAAGATTTCCTGATGCCGGTAGAAGATGTTTTCTCAATCACCGGTAGAGGTACAGTTGCTACAGGTAGAATTGAAAGAGGTATAATCAACACAGGAGATCCGGTTGACATACTTGGTATGGGAGCTGAAAATCTTAAGTCAACAGTAACAGGTGTTGAGATGTTCAGAAAGATACTGGATAGAGGCGAAGCTGGTGACAATGCTGGTCTGCTTCTTAGAGGTATTGATAAGGACGAAATCAGAAGAGGTATGGTAATCTGTAAGCCGGGTTCTGTAACTCCTCACAATCACTTCAAAGCAGAAGTTTACGTACTTTCAAAGGAAGAAGGAGGAAGACATACTCCTTTCTTCAATAAGTACAGACCTCAATTTTACTTAAGAACAACTGATGTAACCGGTGAAATCATGTTGCCGGAAGGTGTTGAAATGGTTATGCCGGGAGATAATGTTACTATCGAGGTTAATCTGCTCAGTACAGTTGCAATGGAAAAAGGTCTTCGGTTTGCAATCAGAGAAGGTGGCCGTACTGTAGGCGCCGGTCAGGTTACAGAAATCTTAGACTGATTAATATAGCAATTCTTTTCAAATGCGTTTCTTAATTTTTTTAGGAAACGCATTTGTTTCTATAAATTTTTTTAAATATCTTTGCGGGCCGTTTTAATACGGGTGTAGCTCAATTGGTAGAGTAGTGGTCTCCAAAACCATTGGCTGGGAGTTCGAGTCTCTCCACCCGTGCTACTAAAATATAGATACATTGCTTAAGCTAAAAAAATTCATTGTAGAGTCTATTGACGAGCTAAGAAACAAAGTTACTTGGCCAAAATATAACGAGTTGCAAAGCAGTTCAGTTTTGGTTCTCGTTGCGTCTTTAATTTTTGCAGTTATTATAGGAGCCATCGATTTTGTTTTTGACAACATAATGAGTTGGTTTTATACTGAATTTTAAATAGAATGAATATCCAAATGGGTGATCTGAAATGGTATGTGATTCGCGTAATCAGTGGGCAGGAGAAGAAAATAAAGACCTACCTCGAAAACGAAATTTCGCGTCAAAAGCTTGAAGAATACATTCCTCAGATTCTCATCCCTTCTGAAAAGGTTTATGAAATGCGCAATGGGAAAAAGCGAATCAGAGAGCGCAATTTTTTTCCGGGTTATGTTTTGGTTTCTGCCGACCTTTCTTATGGAGAAGCTATGCACGTCGTAAATAGTATTCCGGGAGTTATTGGATTTTTAGGTAATAATAGCGCGGGTACTTCTAAAGAACCGGTTCCTCTCCGACAGGCGGAAATCAACAGAATATTAGGTAAAGTTGATGAATCCGAGGAAATGGAGGAAAAATTTGATACTACCTATATCGTAGGAGAGTCTGTTAAAGTTATGGATGGACCATTCAGTGGATTTACCGGAACTGTTGAGGAAGTCTTTGACGAAAAGAAGAAATTGAATGTGATGGTGAAAATCTTTGGAAGAAATACACCAGTCGAATTGAATTATATGCAAGTAGAAAAACAAGATTAGCATCATGGCTAAAGAGAAAGATGGATTTTTAAAACTACAAATTCGGGGGGGTGCTGCAAATCCATCTCCACCGGTAGGGCCGGCTCTTGGTAGTAAGGGGCTTAACATTATGGAGTTCTGTAAGCAGTTTAATGCCAGAACACAAGAAAAACAAGGTCAATTGTTACCTGTAGTAGTAACCATTTATAAAGATAAATCCTTTGATTTTGTAATTAAAACTCCGCCGGCAGCTGTTTTATTACTCGAACATTCAAAACTGAAAAAAGGATCTGCTGAACCCAATAGGGTCAAAGTAGGCTCTGTAACCTGGGATCAGGTACGAAAAATTGCCGAATTGAAAATGCAAGATCTTAATGCATTTAAAGTTGAATCAGCAATGAGAATGGTTGCAGGAACAGCAAGGAGTATGGGATTGAGAGTAAATGGTATTGCGCCCTGGGCAAATTAAAGATATAAAACAATGGGTAAGGTAAGTAAAAAAAGGAAAGCGATACTTGAAAAACACGATCTGCAGAAGAGTTATCCTCTTTCTGAAGCAGCAGAAGTCGTGAAAGAAATAACAAGTACAAAGTTTGATTCTTCTGTTGATCTTGACATCAGATTGGGAGTGGATCCAAGAAAAGCGGATCAGATGGTACGAGGTGTGGTTGCCCTTCCTCATGGAACCGGTAAGGATGTGAAAGTTCTTGTACTTTGTACTCCGGAAAAAGAGCAGGAAGCCAAAGACGCCGGAGCTGATCACGCTGGACTGGACGATTATATAAAAAAAATAGAGGGTGGCTGGACAGATATTGATGTTATCATCACTATGCCGCCGGTAATGGCAAAAGTTGGTAAGCTTGGCCGTATTTTAGGACCCAGAGGACTAATGCCAAATCCAAAATCCGGTACAGTTACCATGGATATAGGGAAAGCGGTTAAGGAAGTAAAAATGGGTAAAATAGATTTCAAAGTTGATAAATTTGGAATTATCCATACTTCAATAGGAAAAGCCTCTTTTTCTAAAGAGAAAATTATTGACAATGCCACTGAAATGTTAAATACAGTCTCGAAATTAAGACCGGCTTCAGCAAAAGGCACTTACATCAAAAGTATTTATTTGTCAAGCACTATGAGCCCCGGGATTGCTATTGATCAAAACAGTGTAAGTGATTTATAAAATGACAAAGCAAGAGAAAACACAAGTGATTAGTGAGTTAGCTCAAAGATTTAGTGAAACCATTAACTTTTATTTTGCTGACGCCTCAGGGCTTACTGTT
>DAOVVI010000332.1 GCA_030637245.1 Cyclobacteriaceae bacterium | reverse complement strand
GAAAGGGAGGGGAAAGCCCATTTCGATTTATCGATTATTGGAAAACAATGAACAAAAAGGCTGAATAAAAACTTTAAACAAGGTAAACAATGAGAATTAACTCAGAATTATTAAAACGAGAAAATAATATGATTAGAAAAATAGTAATGATATCAATCGTAATCGCCCTTTCATCTTTTGCTTACAAAGGCAATAATGAGGCTTATTCCTTAACAGTTAAAGTGCACGACTTACGTAATTCGAAAGGTGTTATTCAATTTGCATTATATAATAAAGAAGGAACCATTCCGGATGAACGTTATACCAAATATTATAAAAAACTAATTGGAGAGATAGCTGAAGGCACATCCTCTGTAACCTTTGATAACCTACCACCAGGAAAGTATGCTGTAAATATTTTGCATGATGAAGATAAAAACGGCAAAATAGATAAAGGACTTATTTTACCCAAAGAGGGTATTGGTTTTTCTAATTATGAATCCATTGGCTTATCAAATCACCCTAAATTTTCCAGGGCAAGTTTTGAGCTAAGATCTGACATGACAACGGATGTAAAAGTTGTTTATATGTAGATGAATGCTTCAAGCAAATGATTTTGTAAATATGTTATAGCAAAGCCAGCCTGGTAAGGATCCTAAATCAATTAGAAATTGAAGCCACTGTGTGGGAGGTCAACTGCTGCTGATTTAAAATGAATTAAGAACATTCGAACATTTGAATGAAGAATTTAGAAGTAAAATTGAGAGTTCTGAAATACATTTGAGTTATTGGCATTTCCTTTATTTCATAATTCAATTGTTCAATTGTTCTATTATTCTTCTTTCATAAAATATTGATTTAAAACAGCTGCTTAATTATCGTTAACATGTTAGCATTAGTTGCTTTTTAAGAGCCTAATATAGCTGAGATGGGCAATGAACATGTCCTAATCCATGAGGAAATCATCATTTTTCCATGATTTTACTTTTTCGCTAATTCATGGATTTTTGACGCTTTTTGGTGAGGGGATGTTAATTGAATTTTTATTAAAGGTCGAAGAAATTTCACTCGACTGGAACCGACCGACTTTGAGATATAAATCTGGATTTTTGGTAGTTATCAAAGCAGATTCATAATTGAAGTGTGGGAGATTGCCTCATGAAAAAATCATGCTTTTTACTCCCCCCAACCTAATCCTAAGCCTTTGCCTCAACTCGCTGGCGCGCATTTTTTTAATGCGTGCCGATTTTCCATTAGCATTTACAATGCGAATACGTCGATGTCAAATTTACGCCATTTAAATCCATTTCACTTTTGCTAAAGAAAAGTGCTTGAATAAGAGTAAAAAAAATGCATTTAAAATGCTGAGGTAGATGGTACGCTTTGCAAAAGGGCGCCAGGATTGGATTCATGTATTATTTTGGGTATTTTAAATTTGCATAGATATAATCAAAGTATTCTTTAATCTCACCTATCTCTTTTGTAATGTCAAAATCATCACTTCTTCTATTCTCTTCAGGAATTTCATCCAGGCAAAGTTCTATAAATAAATCACATGCATATTGATTCAATTCGCTATTGTATGAATTAACATTTATTCCATCGCAATTATTCTTAATAAAATCCGAACCCTCCTCTATTAAATTCCTAATTAACATTATCCTTTTTAAATCTTCATCTAAGATTTCCCTATCTAATTTTTTAACTGAGAACAAGCTAAAAATGGATGATTTTGTTAATCCAATTAAAATATCAGTCATTTGTATTTGCTTTTTAATCCCTCAAACCTCAGCCTTATTTTCAAACTCAATGCATAATCTTAAATATCAATTCTTTCAAAATTTGACTGTCAGGAAGGTTTGCTGCATTTACGCCCTTGCTTTGGAGGTCGGCATGTCGCAGGTCATGAATCACAGAAACCACTTTATTTACAGGGTAATTTCTTGCAGCAGCCAGATAATCTCTAATAAAAAATCGATTTACTTTCAATACTGAAGCAAGGTGATTATCAGATTTGTCTTGCGTACCATGTAAAATTAACAACTTTGAGAAGAAGGCATACAAAATAGAAATGATTGGAATTACAGGATTGTTTTTGGGATTCATTTCAAAGTAATTGATAATTTTATTGGCCTTGACAATTTCACGTAATACTACAGCTTTTTGCAATTCAAAGGCATTATACTCTTTGCTGATCCCAATATATTTTTGAATGATATGGTCATCAATTTCAACTTTCTCTTTAAAATTGATCAGCATCTTATCAATTTCATTGGATAGCCTTTCCAGGTTATTACCAATAAATTCAGCAAGCATAAAAACACCTTTGTCCGTAATCTTAAATTGCTTCTGTGCGAAATAATCTCTTACCCAATCAGGAACCTGGTTATCATATAATTTATTGGATGTGAGCATTACAGTGTGCTTTTCTAATGCTTTGGAAATTGCCTTTCTCATGTCCAGCTTTTTATGCTTGTAGCAAAACACCAATATGGTGGAAGGAAGCGGATTTTCCAGATAGGCCATTAACAGCTTGTCTCCTATCTCTTTCCCAAAATCCAGCGTACTTTGAGCCTCCTTTACTATTACTACCTGCCGGTCCGACATCATCGGAAACCGTTTGGCATTGTTGAAAATGTCGCTCATTCTCACGTCCTTCCCATAGAGAATGATTTGATTAAATCCCTTTGCAGATTCATCAAGGGCATTAAGCTCAATCATATCTGAAATGAGATCTATATAATACGGTTCTTCCCCCTGCAAAAAATAAATTGGGGCATATTGACCTTCTTTCAGATTTTTCAGTATTTGATTGGCTTCTTTCATTATTCGCTAGTCGGTGGTGAGAATTTGTAAATCTCCGTAATTACTTCGCCACCAATTCCAAAGCGGCTTTTATATTGAAAGATGGCATTTTGTGAGGTAATATTAGTTACAAATATAGATTCCAATTTATTATTTATCTCAAAAACAAGCGTGTCAGACCTGTCATTTTTTATAAATGGTTCCTTTGCATACCAACTTCCTATATAAAGTACTCCATCTGCCAGGGATTCACAAAAATCGGGCTCCGCATTACATAGAGTGGTATCGGCCTCACAAAAATCCGGATGTTGATCACAGAAATCCAGGCTATCGCATAGCAATGGATTATAGGCATACAGCAACGGCTTTGGTTGACCGACGCTTCCCTGGAGAAAAATTAAATAATTTTCCATGCCACAATCGTCAGGTAATATTTCCTCTCCGTTTTCTTCCTGCGAAATTCGCTCCCATACTTTAAAATCATCTGAAGCGAGAAGATATTCCATTTCCTTTTGGGTGAATCCGTTAAACTGTTTCACCTTGTCTTTACAAAATGAAAACAGGAAGATGAGCAATAGAAAAAAGATACCATTCCTTACCATGATCTGTTAAACTATTTTTTTTTCAGATGGAATTTTTGAAATTGGAAATCATGAGTCAGAAGGTCTTCCATCTTCCGGCGTCTAACCGTTTTTAAAATCATAAATGAACTATTTAATTAAAACAAGCTGCAAGTTAGAGATAAAACGGTTTTTGAATTGAGAATATTAAAAATTAATAAAATAAAAATAGCATGGAAGGCAAAAAACCACAGCAGTATTTGTCATTGAATGATCACTCCTTCAGCAACAAAGACAAGCTCCTCTTTTGGTTTGTCTATGGCATTGATTTTTTTTTCAGATTTGCCGGCGTCTTCGGCAAGATGCCGTAATTCGTCCACCCCGAT
>DAOVVI010000382.1 GCA_030637245.1 Cyclobacteriaceae bacterium | reverse complement strand
GTCATTGAATTGTTACATATTAATTTTAACTGACACTTTTTTTTAATTAATTCGTGTAAATTTTTTCATTTCAACATAACAAGTAAAATTCACTAACCATTGAATATTCTCACTGCAGAAAACATTAACAAGGCCTATGGCGATTTTAAGGCTTTGAGCAATATTAATCTGGCTATTCCCGAAGGTTCAATTTTTGGAATGCTTGGGCCCAATGGTGCTGGATAACCTACCTTAATACGAATCATAACCCAGATTATAGCTGCTGATCAGGGATCAATAATGATCAATAATGAACCCCTAAATTTCAACCATATCCGGGAGATTGGGTATTTGCCGGAAGAACGGGGCCTATACAAAAAGATGAAGGTAGGCGAGCATTTGCTTTACCTTGCCCAGCTCAAAGGGCTTTCAAAAAATGAAGCCATGGAGCAAATTAAAGTCTGGTTCAGAAAATTTGAAATAGCCGGTTGGTGGGGCAAAAAAGTTGAAGATCTCTCCAAAGGTATGCAGCAGAAAATTCAGTTTATTGCGACTGTGATACACAATCCCAGGCTGATCATACTTGATGAACCTTTTTCCGGATTTGATCCGATAAATGTAAACATCATTAGGGATGAAATATTAAATCTCGCCAAAGCTGGCAATACAATCATCTTTTCTACCCATCGAATGGAATCCGTAGAAGAATTATGTGACCATATTGTATTGATAAACAAATCTGAAATAATACTTGGAGGATCAAAGAAATCGATCAAAGAGGATTATAAATCAAACACGTTTGATGTTGAACACAAAAACCTCATTGGTGAAATAGCCGATGGTTTTGAGGTAAAAGGCCAGGAGCAATTGGAGGATGGGTTTTATAAAACTTCCATTAAAATTGTTAATGGCAAAAGTCCAAATGAATTGTTGAAGAGCTTAATAGATAAAGTAGAGGTCCATTCCTTTATTGAGAAAATACCCAGTATGAACGAAATTTTCATATCAACAGTGCAAGGAGGTAATCATGAATAAGATTGGTTTAATTATAAGAAGAGAGTATTTGACCCGGGTGCGCAAAAAGTCCTTCATTATCATGAGCATCGTTGGACCGCTTTTGTTTGGACTTATTGGTGTGATACCTATTTGGCTTGCTTCCATGGAGAGCGATGAGAAGATAATAGAAGTTCTGGATGAAAGCGGATATTTCAGAGGAAAGTTAGAAAACGCCGGTCCTGCTACCTTTATTTATTTGGATAATACACTGGATGAGGCCAAGGACGATTTGAAATCTAAAAATTCTTACGGCTTGCTTTATATTCCACCCCTCGATCTGGACAATCCTGAAGGTATCACGTTTTTTGCAGAGAAAAATCCAAGTATAGAAATCCAGATTTCACTGGAAAGATTTCTTAAGAATGAAATTGAGGGAATAAAACTGGAAAAGTCAGGAATTGATCAGGAACAACTGGATAAAATAAAAACCAATATTGATCTGAACGTTATTAACATCACTGATAAAGGTGAAAAAGAAGGTGACGTCGGGATTGCTACCGCAGCCGGATATATTTCGGCCTTTCTTATCTATTTCTTTATTTTCCTTTATGGCGTTCAGACACTGAGGGGTGTCATTGAAGAAAAGACCAGCAGAATAGTTGAAATTATCATTTCTTCTGTTAAACCATTTCAACTGATGATGGGAAAAATCATAGGAATTGGCGCTGTTGGCCTAACACAATTACTATTATGGGTAATTCTAACAGTTATGATTTACCAGGGAGCACTTATATTTTACGATGTGAACCTTTCCAATTCAAGGCAAATTGAATTGGCTCAAAATGCGCAGGCTGAGCCAAACGATGATGTAGATATACCTGAAATATTTGAAAAAATAAATACCATCAATTTCCCATTAATGTTGGGCACTTTCCTCTTTTATTTCCTGGCGGCATATCTGTTTTATGGTTCATTATTTGCAGCGGTTGGTTCAGCGGTAGATAATGATGCAGACGCCCAACAGTTCCAATTGCCCATCACATTGCCGCTTATATTTTCAATCATGTTATTGGCGGCAATTATTCGCGATCCCCATGGGGATCTGGCATTCTGGGCATCGATAATTCCATTTACCTCTCCGGTGGTTATGATGATGCGGATTCCATTTGATCCTCCGGTTTGGCATATTATTCTTTCAATGGTTTGCATGGTACTCGGATTTATATTTACCACTTGGCTGGCGGGCAGGATTTATCGAATTGGTATATTGATGCATGGCGCAAAGGTCAATTACAAGATTCTATTCAAATGGTTGATGATGCGGAATTGATTTTTGACAGGTTAAGGTTGAGGCTAGGGAGAAGGATTAATTGATGATAATTTTCTCACTGTAAGATCTATTGTTGGAATTTACATGTAGTATATAAATTCCTTTGGAAAGTCCAGTAGAGAGTAAAATTGACTGATTGAATTCGACTGGCAAGTTTATTTGTTTCTCCCATACTTTTTTGCCTGAAAGGTCAATCATTTCCATTTTTGTAAAGTCTCCAAAATTGATCATTTTGAAAGATCCGTTGCTTGGATTTGGAAAGATTTTTAGGCCATTACCAAAATTTTTATCCTCAAGGGTTGTGATTATGTCCGGTGTAGAAACGTTTACTGTCTTATAAGCCGACATTTTGGTTCCCACTGCTGTTATTTTATATTGATAGGTATTATTTTCCACAACACTTGAATCATTAAAATTTGTAGAATTGACCGGCAGAATGGCGATTCTTTCAAATTCAGGAAAATACCGATCTGCTCTTTCTACAATATATCCCAATTCATCATTACTGTCATTCCAGTAGATATTCACAAGATCTTTTGATATGGCTTGCCCTATGAAATTTTTAGGCGGATCCGGTTCATGATCGCGGTCAGCTATCCAAATATACATTGATGCAGTATTTCTCAGTGAACCCAGGGAATCGTTTTTGTCTGTAGCCGTAAAAACGGTTTTATAGGGTTTAGCTCTGACATGGTTTGATAAAGGAATAAAATTGATTGATTTCTCAATTGGTCCCGGGAGAAAAACCATTTCTTCATTTTGATTTACATCCATCAATTTGAAAAAATCTCCATACATTCCAACTTGTATAGAATCGCCATCCGGATCGGTGATGGTGATATTTTTAGTAAAATTATTTCCTGCGATAATAGCAGTATCCTCAAGCCCTGTGATTTTGGTATATTGATTTTCGGTTTCCTGAAGATCAATCTGGTAGTCCACAGTTGAACTACTGATTTGTTATTAAATACCATCTACTTTTCTCCATTCAATTACCTTGATTGCTACTGTATATTCACCGGCAGAACTCTTTGAGTTCCATTGTAGGGAGCAATTAAATTGGTCAATCGATAATTTACTGATGTTAATTGATCCCGTATTATCT
>DAOVVI010000258.1 GCA_030637245.1 Cyclobacteriaceae bacterium | reverse complement strand
GGATACAGGCCATTCCATTTTTGCATATTATACATAGGGACTTCCTTTTCATCGAATTTTAAAAAGGCGATTTTATTCCCATCAGGAGACCAGAAAAATGATTTTGATAATGAAAGTTCCTCTTCATAAACCCAATCTGCAAAACCATTGATGATCTCATTTTTTTTACCATCAGATGAAACGGCGATTAATTTACTATTAACCAGATTTTTGATGTATAAATTATTTTCCCTCACAAAACCGACTTTAGAACCATCTGGAGAAAATGTAGCATAAGATTGTTTATCGCCTTCCTCCAATAGGTTTAATTCTTTCGATTTAAAGTTGTAAACATAATTAATGGCTTTAGACGATCTTCTGTAAATTTTTGTAACCTCAGTGGATATTAAGAGTTTCGACTCGTCATTATTAAATTGATATGAACCAATGGAAATTGGTGAATTCTCATTGGCAGGAATCAATTTTTCACCACGAATTAGGGTGTCGGAAATTTCTCCGGTTGCAGTTGAGTATTTCAGAATATCCTGGTAGTTTGTTTTTGTATTTCGCACCAGGGATGTATAATAACTTCCATCTTTCATCCATCTCAAGTCACGAACTGAATTGATTTTGAAGATGTTGTTTTTATAAATGTCTTCAAGAGTGAGCTTTTCATGTTCCTGGGCCAAACCTAAACCGGAAATTAAAAATATCACTAATAGGATTAATAAATTTCTCTTCATCAATTTCAAACTGTTTTTATTTAATTTCGCTTTCTAGAAATTGTAATATATTTTATTTCAAAAAAGCAAAAAGTCAATGTCTAAGAAAAAAACATTTTCAGATCTCATAAAAAACGCTCAAGTTCCGGTTTTAGTTGACTTCTATGCGGATTGGTGCGGTCCCTGCAAAACACTCTCTCCAATAGTACAGGAAGTTTCTTCGGCATTACATGGACGAGTAAAAGTAATCAAAGTAAATGTAGATAAAAATCAAAACGCATCCATGAAGTTTGGGATCAGGGGTGTTCCTACACTTATTCTTTTTAGAAAAGGTAATATTTTATGGAGGCAGTCAGGTGTTATGTCGAAAAGAGAACTTCAGCAAACTGTTGAAAGGTATTTGAATTAATTACCTAATTAAATTTCCCTACAAATTTTCTGATAGCCTCATAGCACAGCTCGCTTTGTTCAAAAAGACTCATATGAGCGCTGTCCGGAATTATATGTGAGTTCTCTTTGTCGAGAATCCCGGCCATTTCTTTTGATTTCTCCAGCGGTATGTTCTGATCAAATTCGCCTGCGATAAGGAGTATCCGATCATGATAACGTTTTAACAGATCAATGCTATCTGTACGATCACGCATTGCAGCAGCGTATTTTATAACCGATTCCCGTTTGATCGACGAACCTTCATCGCTTATCCTGGCAATGGTTTTTTTGTGTTTTTCTGCTGTTTTAGGATAAAAAAGCGATGGGACAAACGTTCTGAGAAATGGCCCGACCCCATACCCGCTAATAAATTCAATAAGCTTATTTCTATTTTCCCTTTTTTCCAAAGAATCTCCCATCGCAGAGGAATTGAACAGTCCAATCGCTTTTACAAAATCATGGTGTTTTCGTAGAATTTCCAACGAAATGTAACCGCCCAAGGAATGCCCGATTACAATGCATTGTTTGATATCGAGTTTTTTAAGCCACGACACTATTTGATCTCCAATTTCTTCCAAAGAGAAATCAGTATCCGGAAGCGGGCTTTGCCCAAAACCAGGCAAATCAGGGCAAATGACCCTGAATTCATCTGAAAGTTCTTCGCTTAGTGATTTCCAAATTGTGTTCGATTCACAAAAACCGTGGATAAAAACCACCGGGAATCCCTGACTTGCCGGCAGGCGGGCATTTCCGGATTCATAAAAAAAAATTTGCTGCATGACTAATATTTAGCAAATTCCAGCTCCAATAATTTTAGGACTGCATTTTTAATGCTTTCGCTATCGTAACCACATTCTTTGTGCAATTGCTCGGGATCACCATGTTCAATAATTTTATCTGGAATACCTAACCTTACTATCTGAGCAGTATAGTTATTATCGGACATAAATTCTATGATAGATGATCCGAATCCTCCGGGCAAACAACCATCTTCCACTGTAATTATCTTACTGAAATTTGAAAATATCTCATGTAATAGTACCCTATCCAATGGTTTTGCAAATCGCAAATCGTAATGTGCCGGATAGATATCTGATTCGTTTAATTCACTACACGCGCTAACAGTGTAATTTCCAACATGACCAATAGTTAAGATGGCGACATCTTCTCCATCGCAAATTTTCTTTCCTTTTCCAATTTCAAGTTGTTCGAAAGGGGTTTTCCAATCAACCATTACCCCCTGGCCCCTGGGATATCTAATGGTAATAGGTCCATTGCCGGGAAGTTGAGCTGTAAACATCATATTGCGCAACTCTGATTCATTCATTGGGGCAGCTATCACCATATTGGGAATACACCTCATATAAGCAAGATCATATGCACCATGATGTGTTGGCCCATCGGCTCCCACAAGGCCGGCCCGGTCAAGGCAAAATACAACCGGTAATTTTTGGATCGCAACATCATGTATTACCTGGTCGTAGGCACGTTGCATAAATGTGGAGTAAATATTGCAGAAAGGAATCATGCCCTGAGTGGCTAAACCGGCTGAAAAAGTAACGGCATGCTGCTCGGCTATACCCACGTCAAATGAGCGATCAGGTAAAACTTTCATCATGAGATTCATGGAAGATCCGGACGGCATCGCCGGCGTAACTCCCATTATCCTATCATTTTGTTTTGCCAATTCCAAAAGCGTTTCGCCAAATACAAGTTGATACTTTGGTGGTTGTGGAGTTTCGATCTCTTTTTTTCTGATTACTCCGGTTATTTTGTCAAACTTTCCCGGAGCGTGCCATTTCGTCTGGTCTTTTTCCGCCAAAGCATACCCTTTCCCCTTGGTGGTGATACAATGCAAGATCTTGGGTCCGGGGATTTTTTTGAGGTCATCCATCACATGTACCAGGTGGTCTATATCGTGTCCGTCAACCGGGCCAAAATATCTTAAATTCAATGATTCGAACAAGTTGCTTTGATGGAGGATTAGTGATTTGAGACTACTTTCAAGCTTTGAAGCAATTTCCTGGGCGCTCTTGCCAAATTTGCTCATTTTTCCCAATACCTTCCAAACATCGCTTTTCATCCTGTTATAAGTATGTGAAGTTGTGATATCTGTTAAGTAGTCTTTCAATGCGCCCACATTTGGATCAATTGACATACAATTGTCATTAAGGACAATTAACAAATTGGAGTTTGAGACGCCTGCATGATTCATGGCTTCGAATGCAAGCCCTCCTGTCATGGCGCCATCCCCAATTACTGCAATGTGTTGACGGTCTTTTTCATTCTTATATTTTGAAGCTATAGCCATTCCTAGTCCTGCGGAGATTGAAGTAGTTGAATGGCCTACACCAAATGCATCATATTTGCTTTCCGCCATTTTAGGAAAACCAGAAATGCCATTATATGTTCTGTTGGTATAAAAATTGTCTCTTCGCCCTGTTAATATCTTGTGTCCGTATGCCTGATGTCCGACATCCCAAACCAACTGATCATAAGGCGTATTGAATACATAATGCAATGCAACCGTTAATTCGACAACTCCAAGACTGGCGCCAAAATGTCCACCATAAACGGAAACATTATCAACTATAAACTGTCTGAGTTCACTGCAAAGTTCAACCAGTTGGGCTTGGTCTAGTTTTTTTACATCATCAGGCGAATCGATCTTTGCAAGAATTTTGCCGGGCTGAATTAACATATTCTACTTATTTAACTTTAGCCTTAAACAATTAATAATGCTCAAATGAACCTGAAATGTCTGCTTTTTTAAAAGCTAAAGGTGGCGCAAAATTACATTATTTTTCGTTAATATTTCCGGGTACTTACAATTTAAAAATTAACCTTAAAAATTTGAGTTTGCCTTTATACGGAGGATACCTGAAAGGGATATCCAATTTATTGCTTTTCTTTACAATCCCTTTGCTATTTGAAAAAGCATAAAAGCTGTCTTTCCCATGATAATTGCCCATGCCACTATTGCCAACGCCACCTACAGGAATAGATGGACTTCCAAATTGAAACATGGTATCATTGATACATCCACCGCCAAATCCAACTTCCTTGAGCACCATTTCCTGCTTCTTTTTATCATTTGAAAATGAATAAAGAGCCAATGGTGTTGGTCTAGCGTTAATATGATTTAGCGTTTCATTTAGGTCTTCAAATTCCATAACAGGAAGAATTGGGCCAAAGATCTCCTCCTGCATTACGGGATCATTCCAGGAAATCTTGTCAAGGACAGTTGGAGCAATGAATTTTTCGTTTGCGTCTGATTCTCCTCCAAT